>NZ_JASJCS010000097.1 GCF_030065885.1 Ilumatobacter sp.
CAACCTCGGCCACGGCGTCCAGCCCGACGCCGATCCGGGTGTGCTCGCAGCCGTCGTCGACCTCGTCCACGAAGCGACGACCGACACGCCGAACGGCGACGAACCCATCGATCCCCACGACACCGCGAGCACATGACCAGCGATCCCAGCAGCAACACCGGCGACGCGACCGTCGAGCCCGACGACACCGCGAGCACATGACCAGCGATCCCAGCAGCAACACCGGCGACGAACCCATCGATCCCCACGACACTGCGAGCACATGACCAGCGATCCCAGCAGCAACACCGGCGACGCGACCGTCGGCACCACCCCCCACCCCGACACGCCCGACACGCCCGCCACGGCCGAGGCCGGAGCGCAGCGGATCGCCGTCGTGCTCATGGCGTACGGCACGCCGCGCTCGCGCGACGAGATCCTCCCGTACTACACCGACATCCGGCGCGGGCGGGCGCCGTCGCCCGAGCAGCTCGCCGACCTGACGGCGCGGTACGAGGCGATCGGCGGCGTCTCGCCCCTTACCCAGCTGACCGAAGCCCAGCGCGACGCACTCCAAGCAGCGCTCGACGCGCTCGCGCCCGGCACGTACGAGGTCCTGCTCGGCCTGAAGCACGCCGATCCCACGATCGAGCACGCGGTCGACGAGATCGCCGCCCGGGGGTTCCGCCGTGCCGTGGGTCTCGTGCTGGCCCCGCACTACTCGTCGTACTCGATCGGCCAGTACCTCGGGCGCACCCGTGACGCCGCCGAACCCCACGGCATGGCCGTGAACGGCGTCGACAGCTGGGCGGTCGAGCCGGCGTTCGTCGACTTCATCGCCACCGACCTCGCGCGACGGCTGACGGGCATGCCCGACCGGACGCGCGTGCTGTTCACCGCGCACTCGCTGCCCGAGCGGATCATCGCCGCCGGCGATCCGTATCCCGACGAGCTCCGCGCCACCGCCGAAGCCGTCGCCGGCCGGCTCGGGCTGACCGAGGGTCGTGACTGGCAGATCGCATGGCAGAGCGCCGGTCGCACCCCCGAACCGTGGATCGGCCCCGACGTGCTCGACGTCATCGACGAGCTCGCCGGCGCCTCCCCGGTCGGAGCCGAGCGCGACGCGGATGGTGTGATCGTCTCGGCGGTGGGCTTCGTCGCCGATCATCTCGAGGTCCTGTACGACCTCGACATCGAAGCCCGCCAGCGCGCCGAGGGACTGGGGCTCGAGTTCGGCCGGACCGCATGCGTCAACGATGACGCCGCCGTCATCGGCGCGCTCGCCCGTCGCGTCCACGCGGCGGCGCAGGCCGCCGAGGAGCCCGCCTCCTCGTGAGCCGCGGCGACCGCACGCCGCGCCTGCTCGTCGTCGGGGGTGGCATCACGGGCCTCGCAGCCGCCGTCGAGCTCGCCGGGCGTCTCGATGACCTGCACGGCGAGGGCGCGGCCGGCGGCGTCGAGGTGTGGGAAGCAGCGACGCGCCTCGGCGGCAAGATCGCCACGTCCCCGTTCGCCGGCATCGACCACGTCGACGAGGGCGCCGACGCGTTCCTCACGCGCGTGCCGCACGCCGTCGAGTTCGCTCGACGGGTCGGGCTCGACGACGCGTCGATGACGTCGCCGACCGGCGCCGGCGCGGCGGTGTGGCACGGCCGGCTGCACGACATCCCCGGCGGGATCCTGCTCGGGGTTCCCGCCTCGGTGGCACCGTTCGTCACGACGTCGCTGCTGAGCTGGCGTGGCAAGCTCCGTGCCGCGGTCGAGCCGTTCCTGCCGAGAACCCATCCCGACGACTCGATCGGCGCCCTGATCCGGGCCCGTTTCGGCGACGAGGTGCACGATCGCCTCGTCGACTCGCTGGTCGGCAGCATCTATGCCACCGACACCGATCGTTCGAGCCTCGCCGCCGTCCCGCAGCTCGCGGCGTTGGCCTCGGGGCACCGCAGCCTGCTCCTCGGCGGCCGTGCGGCCCGCAAACGCGCCCCGGTCACCGACGCGCCGATCTTCTCGGCGCCGCGTACCGGCATCGGGGGTCTCGTCGACGCCGCTGCAGGCTGGCTCGGCCGGCGCGGCGTGAAGGTGCGGACGTCCAAGCCGGTCGGGGAGATCGAGCCGGACGCCGGCGGGTGGCGCGCCGACGGCGAGCGATTCGACGCGATCGTGCTCGCTGCCCCGGCCCGCGCGACGGCCCCGATGGTCGCGGCCGTCGCACCCGAGGCTGCCGGCGTCCTCGCCGCGACCGAGTACGCCGACGTCATCATGGTTCGCCTCGCCGTGCCCGGCGACCAGTGGCCCGATCGCTTGTCCGGTCGCAGCGGCTACCTGGTCCCCAAGTCGCAGCAGCGCCTCGTCACGGCGGCGTCGTTCGCGTCGCAGAAGTGGGCGCACTGGCAGGGGGCACACGGCGAGCAGGTCATCAGAGCCTCACTCGGCCGGGACGGCCTCCCCGTCATGCACCTCGACGACGACGCCGTCCTCGACGCGACACTGACCGAGATGAGCGGCCACCTCGGCATCGACCTGCAGCCGAGTGAGATCTCGATCACGCGCTGGCACGACGCGTTCGCCCAGTACCGCCCTCACCATCACGAGCGGGTCGCGACCATCGAGGAGCGGATGCCTGCGACGCTCGCGATCGCCGGCGCCAGCTACCGGGGCATCGGCCTGCCGGCCTGCATCGCCGACGGACAACGCGCCGCCCGTTCCGTCCTCGAACAGGTCGTCGGCGACGTCAAGGAATCGACCGGACCTGCCGATGGGTTTTTGACATGATGAGGGTGATGGATTCGCGCGGCCTCAGAGCCCTCGACGCCACGAGCGGGCGGGTGATCCGCACCGGCGCGATCACGCTCGCCGGCGTCCTCCTCCTCGCCGCGTGCAGCGGAGACGTCGAGCCCGAGGCCGAGGCGGCCGCACCGGTGACCGCGGCACCCACCACCACGGCCGCCCCCACCACCACCGCCGCCCCGACCACCACCGCCGTCCCCACCACGACGGCCGCCCCGACCACCACGGCCGCCCCGACCACCACGGCCGCCCCGACCACGACGGCGGCGCCGACCACGTCGACCACGGTCGCTCCGACCACCACGACCATCACCGAGCCGATCCCCCCGCCGGCTGACGCCTACGCCGAGGAGCCGGTGATCGAGATGGGGTCGATCAAGATCCCGAAGCTCGACGTCGACATGACGATGTACGAGGGGATCCGCCTGACCACGCTCGACTACGGCCCCGGGCACTGGCCAGGCACGGCCGAGCCGGGCCAGGTCGGCAACGTCGTCGTCGCCGGTCACCGGACGAGCAACCACAAGGTCTTCCGCCACGTCGACCAGCTCGACCCCGGTGACGAGATCATCTTCAGCGACGACGATGGCGACCACGTGTACGCGGTCAACAAGGTCGAGATCGTCCCGCCCGATGCGCTGTGGATCGTCGATCAGACCGACACCGCGACGGCGACGCTCTTCGCCTGCCACCCTCCTGGCTCCACCGCCCAACGCATCGTCGTCTTCGCCGATCTCGTCGACGGATGACCGACGCGAACCCGGGCTCGGCCCGGTTCGCGCGCCCGGCGCTCGCCCTGTTCGGCGGCTTCCTCGTCGCGTTGTCGCTGCCCCCGTGGGGGTTCTGGCCGCTCGCGTTCCTGGGCGTCGTCGCGTTCGAGATCGCGCTGGGCGCACGACCGACGCGGCGGCAGCGCGCCGGCTACGGGTTCGCGTTCGGGGTCCCGTGGTTCTTCATGGGGATGGGGTGGATGTGGTTCCTGACCGTGCCCGGCTACCTGGTCGCGGCTGCGATGTTCGCCGGCCTCCACGCCGGCGCTGCGCTCGTCGCCCCGACCGGGCCGTGGCGCACCATCGGACGCCCAGCCGCTCACACCCTCGTCGAGACGGTTCGGCTGGCCGTCCCGTTCGGCGGCGTGCCCGTCGCGACGCTCGGCATCGCCCAGGCGGGAGGTCCGCTCCTGGGTGTCGCCCGGGTCGGCGGCGTGATCGTGCTGACGTGGATCGTGTTCCAGGTCGGGTTCGCGCTGGCAGGTCCCGCCCCACGAGCACCCGGCTTCGTCCGTTCCCGACGCGCCACGCGGCCCGGGCAACCGCACGGTCTCGTCGCGCTGCTCGTAGCGGTCGTCGTCATCGGGCTCGCGGCCGTCGCACCAGCGGGATCCGAGGTCGACGCCGAGCCGCTGACGATCGCGGCCGTGCAGGGTGGCGGCGAGCAGGGCACCCGGGCCATCGACGTGCCGAGCAGCAGGGTGACACGGGCGCACCTCGACGCGACGGCGACGATCGAGCCGGACCCCGGGCTCGACCTCGTGGTGTGGCCCGAGAACGGCATCGACGTCGACGACGAGCCGTTCGAGGACAGCGACGCCTACGCCGCGATCCTCGGCGAGGTCGACCGGCTCGGTGTGCCGGTCTCGGTGGGTGTCACGCTCGACTCGGAGTTCTCGAAGTACCCGAGCGACGGCTCGTTCGTCAACGAGCAGGTGGTGATCGGGACCGATGGCGCCGTGGTCAGCCGCTACGAGAAGGTGCGGATCGTGCCGTTCGGCGAGTACGTGCCGCTGCGCGGGTTGCTCGAAGCACTCGGTGCGCCTCTCGATCAGATCCCGTCGGACGCCGTCGCCGGTCGTGACCCGGCGATCATCGAGCTCGCCGACGGCACCGAGCTCGGGGTGATGATCTCGTGGGAGGTCTTCTTCGGCGGGCGCGGCCGCGACGCTGGCGACGGCGCGATCCTGCTCAACCCGACCAACGGCGCCAGCTACACCGGCACCATCCTGCAGACCCAGCAGGTCGCGTCGAGCAAGCTGCGCGCCACCGAGACCGGACGGTGGGTCGTGCAGGTGTCGCCGACCGGCTTCAGCGCGTTCGTGTCACCGTCGGGCGACGTGCTCCAGCGCACCGCGGTGAGCGAGCGGAAGGTGATCACGATGGACGTGCCGCTGCGCGACGGCACCACCTGGTACGGCGCCCTCGGCGACTGGCCGTGGTTCTTCGCGGCCCTGGCCGTGCTCGGCGTCGCGTTGTGGTTCGGCGAGCTCCGCGAGCGGTTCGGAGCGACGAACCAGGCCGCGTCTCGACCGGCCTGATCGTCGACGCGACCCCGACCCTCATGCCTCCCGGGGCGGCTCGGGCGGGATCGAGCCGATCAGGCGTCGCAGGTCATCGTCGCCGAACGGTTGCGCCACCGCCAGCGCCCAGTCGAAGCCGTCGGCGGTCCATCGATGGACGTGGTGACTCTCGGAGTACGAGTCGAGCGCGGGATGGGGCTCCCCTCCCGCGGGCCATCGCGCGAAGACGGCGACGCTCGAAACACCGTGCAGGAAGCCGATGAACGCGCCGGTCGAGTCGTCCGCGTCGAGCAGGTCCAGCTCGACGCCAGGCGGCCAGTAGCGCGGTGCCGGCCACTCACGCTCGCGCCCGAGCCGGTCGACCTCTCGGCGGTGGCGCCGCTCGTCCTCCCAATCGGTCGCGATCGGACCGTCGTATTCGAACCGCGCGTCGTCGATGTCCGCGTCGGGGAGGAAGCCGATCAGGGTCGTGTGCGCATCGAGCACGGTCGAGCGCATCTCGAGCACGACGCCCGTCTCGTCGTCGACGACCACGGCGAGCGGGTGGTGCTTGAGCGGGGGCGGTTCGAGCACGACGCGCCATCCGGCGCGCCCGCCGACGACCGCCGCCGTCGGCGGACCGGACGGCACCGAGTAGTCGTTGGAGGACGTCAGCGAGTCGACGAGGTCGCGGCCGGAGAGCAGCTGCCTCGGGTCGCCCGGCCCCGACCAGTTCATCCCACCGGTGAGGCGCTGCATGCGGCCCTGACCGTCTCGGAACCACACGGTCTCGTCGCGGCGGACGTACCGGACACCGTCGCCGTCCTCGATCCGCCACGAGTCGGGATGCCGGAACCAGAAACGGAGCTCGCCCGAACGATCGGCGTCCTCCTGCTCGTCGGGATCTCGGTACGAGATCGTTCCGGTCGCGGTCCTGAACGAGACCGCCGCCATCCGGCCGAGCAGCTCGGTCCAGGTCGGCGTGCGGCCGGCTGCTCCATCGCTGGTCACGACGCGCTTACCTCGAGCATCAGGGTCACCGGGCCGTCGTTGACGATCTCGACGCGCATTTCGGTGCGGAACCGACCGGTCGCCACCGTCGCCCCGAGCTCGCTCAGGCGGGCCACCAGCGAGTCGACGAGCGGCTCCGCGTGTTCGGGACGGGCGGCATCGATCCAGCTCGGCCGGCGGCCCTTGGCGGTGTCGGCGTACAACGTGAACTGGCTCACGACGAGCACCTCGGCTGGCAGACCGGCCTCGAACCGATCGGCGAGCGAGCGGTTCATCACGCCGTCGTCGTCGGCCAGCACGCGCAGGAACCACACCTTCTCGGCGAGCTTGACGGCCACCGACCCGTCGTCGTCGTGGGTGGCGCCGACGAGCACGCACAAGCCCGGGCCGATCTCACCGACGCGATCGACCCCGTCGCCGTCGAGCGCGGCGACGCTCGCCCGCACCACCCGCTGCACGAGACCTCGCATCGCCGTCAGACTCGCACGTCGCCCCATCGCGGGTGAACTCGCCGTTCGGGCGATCGGCTTGAATGGGCGGCGTGCCCGACCACGACCGCACCGATCCCTCCCAGCCCGGCGCGATCACGATCGGCGGCGACCGGCTGAACGCCACCATCGCGCCCGACGCCGGCGGGCGGGTCGCGCAGATCACGGCGGCAGGCGCACCGCTCCTGATCGGTCGCGACGACCTGCCACCCGGCGAGCTCGAGCCGATCGCGTGGGGGGCCTACCCGATGGTTCCGTGGGCGGGCCGGATCCGGCGCGGGCGCTTCACGTTCGAGGGCAGGTCGTACCAGCTGCCGATCAACCGGGGCGACCACGCGATCCACGGCGTGGGATTCACCTCCCGGTGGACCGTGCACGATCGGGCCGCGCACGCGGTCACGTTGACGCTCGATCTCCCGACCGACGAGACGTGGCCGTTCGGCGGCCGCGCCGAGCAGCGGATCGAGATCGCCGACGATCGGCTCGGTGTCATGCTCGCAGCGACGGCGGGCCCGGTCGCAATGCCGATCTCGCTGGGTTGGCATCCGTGGTTCCGCAAGCCCGACCGGCTGGACTTCCGGCCGAGCGCGATGTACCGGCGCGACGACGACGGGATCACCGTCGACGAGCTCGTCGAGGTCCCCGCTCCCCCGTGGGACGACTGCTTCGTGAACAGGCGAGCGGTGCGCGCCGACATCGGCGACGTGACCGTCGAGGTCTCCTCCGACGTGACGGACTGGGTGGTCTACACCACCGACCGGGCGACGTGCATCGAGCCGCAGACGGCGCCTCCCGACGCGTTCACGATCCGGCCCCGAACCCTCACCCCCGGCGCGACGCTCCAGCTGGCGATCGGTATTCGGGTCGACGCCTGACCCCTCGGGGAGCAAGACTCGGGGCCCAGCCTCCTCACGGCCGCGCAGATTTCTCGCGCCTTTGTGCGAGACGGGCGCCGTCGGGCCCTCTGGACGTGCAGAGGAGGAGGCCCATGGCCCATGACCACCACACCGACCGACACCGAGCTCGTCGCCGCCCATCTGGGCGGCGATCGTGGCGCGCTCGCCGACATCTACGACCGCTACTCGGCGACGCTCTACGACACGGCCGCCGCGATGACCCGCAGCCGCGACGATGCCGCCGACGTGATGCAGGACGTGTTCGTGGTGGCTGCCGAGCGGCTCGGGCAGCTCCGCGACCCGTCGCGGTTGAAGCCGTGGCTGTTCGCGATTCTCCGGAACGAGGTGTACCGGCGAACCGGGACGAAACGACGCACGGTCGCCACCGACTTCAACGAACCGGCGGCTGAGATGAGCCTCCCGTCCGATCCCGCGGACGAAGCCAGCCAGGCCGAGTACGACGAGCTCGCCGAGCTGGTTCGCAGCGCTGCCGCCGGCCTCGACGAACGCGACCAACTCGTCCTCGAGTACACGATCCGGCAGGGCCTCGAGGGCAACGATCTGGCGGATGCGCTCGGCGTCTCGGCCCAGCAGTGCTATGGGCTCGTCCACCGTATGCGGCAGCGCACCGAGCGCAGCCTCGGCGCACTGTGCGTGGCCCGGGCCGGGCGACGCGACTGCGACGAGCTCGCCGCGATCCTCGCCGACTGGGACGGCGAGTTCTCCGTGCTCATCCGCAAACGGGTCGCCCGGCACATCGACCGCTGCGAGACCTGCGAGCGATCGCGCCGCAAGGTGGCACCGCTGGCCCTGTTCGGCGCGGCACCCGCGTTCGCGGTGCCCGACGGCCTCCGCGACCGGGTCCTGGGCGCCGCGCAAGGGGCACGACCGGCGCCCCCGTACGCCTTCACCGAGCCGGGCGGCTTCCCGGCGGTGATCAAGTACGCCCGACGAGTGGCGCTGTGGCTGATCGCGGCCGGCGTGGCCCTCCTCGCCGCGCTCGGCACGACGGTGTACGTGCTCGCCGCGGACGACGACCCGGGCGCCGCCGCCGACGCTGCCACCACGACGACGTCCGGCACCTCGTCGAACGCAGCGGACGGCGGAACGGGAACGACCACCTCCACGACCGGTGCCGATCCCACGTCGACCTCGGTCGCCAGCGCCTCGCCGGTGCCGGGCACATCGCCGACGACGACCAACAGCTCGACGACGAGCACCACGTCGTCGACGAGCACCACCGTCGATCCGGCGCTGGTCGGCACCGACGACGGCACCACGACCGCACCGACGACGACCACCACCACAACGACACCACCGACGACGGCGCCGCCGACGACGACCACGCCGCCCACGACGACGACGCCACCGACGACGACCACGATCCCGCCGACCACCACGACCACGCCACCGACACCGCCGGGCCAGCTGACCCTGTCGGCCGGCTCGATCGACTTCGGCACGACGCTCGACCAGGCGGCGGTGACGCTGTCGAACAGCGGCGGGCTCCCCGTCGACTGGAGCGCGTCGTTCGGGCCGGCCGCGTTCGGCGGGGCCGCCTCGCCGTACGGCGTGAACCCGCCCGGCGGGACGCTGGCCGCCGGTGCCAGCGTCGACGTCACCGTGTCCATCGATCGGACCTGGCCGGAGGAGGGCCCGCTGAAGCCCCGAGCGCTCCTCTTCGTCGCCTCGGGCACGTCGGCCACGCTGAACGTCGACGGCGAGCTCGCCCGACCGCCCGAGATCGACGCCTCGGGCACCCCGACCAGCATCTGCGCCTTCAACCCCACCGGGGTCCGCAACCGGCTCCGCGCGGTCGCCACCGTGACCGACGAGTCGACGCCGCTCACCGTCGAATACGAAGCGGTCAACGAAGCCGGCACGGTCGTGCGCCAGACGATGCGCCAGCGCAGTCGCGAATGGACGGCTTCCATCGACATGACCCGCATGCCCCAGTCCGACACGTGGACATGGACGATCACCGCAACCGACGCCTTCGGGAACTCCGCCGACGCCACGGGGACCACCCAGATCGTCGACACCTTCTGCTGACCTGGCCGGCCGTACCAACGGTGCGGCGGCCGGATCACGCCGTTACTGATCGGTAACCGGGCGCCGATAGCCTGTCCCGATGCCCGAACCGGCCGGTCTCGACCCCGACGCGCCGCTGCGCCTCGCGTACCTCACGTACCGGGGCAAGCCGCACGTGGGCGGTCAGGGCATCTACACCCGCCATCTGACCAAGGCGCTCGTCGATCTCGGGCACTCGGTCGAGGTGCTCGCCGGGCAGCCGTACCCGATCCTCGACGAGCGGGTCCCCCTGACCGAGCTGCCGAGCCTCGACCTGTTCAACGACCACTACCCCGGCCGGCTCCCGGCCTACTGGGAGTTCAAGACCCGCTACGAGTGGCTCGAGACCGCCCAATTCCTGACCGGTGTCTTCCCCGAGCCGCTCGCGTTCAGCGCCCGAGCCAACGCCCACCTGTCCAAGCGGCTCAGCGAGTTCGACCTGGTCCACGACAACCAGTGCCTGGGCTACGGCATCGCCAAGCTCGAGTCGAAGATCCCGCTGATCGTCACGCTCCACCACCCCATCACGCGCGACCGGATGCTCGAGATGGACCACGCCAAGAACCGCTTCAAGCGTTGGTCGGTCGGGCGCTGGTACAGCTTCGTCAAGATGCAGGGCAAGGTCGCGTCGAAGATGCCGCGGGTCGTCGTGGTCAGCGAGAACTCGATCCAGGACATCCACACCGACATGGGCGTCCCGCTCGACCGGATGCGGCTGGTGCCGGTCGGCGTCGACCCCGACCTCTTCAAGCCGCTCGACACCGTCGAACGCGTGCCGGGGCGCCTGATCACGACGGCGTCGGCCGACGTCGCGCTGAAGGGCCTCTCGTACCTCGTCGAGGCGATGGCCAAGCTCCGCGCCGACGGCCACGACATCAGCCTGACGATCATCGGCAAGCCGAAGCCGGGCAAGTCGATGGACCTGATCGACGAGTACGGGTTGGCGCCGTACATCCAGTTCGTGTCGGGCGTGCCCGACGAGCGCATCGTCGAGCTCTACGACGAGGCCGAGCTGGCCGTCGTCCCGAGCCTGTACGAGGGCTTCAGCCTGCCCGCGATCGAGGCGATGTGCACCGGCACGCCGCTGGTGGCCACCGACGGCGGCGCCCTGCCCGAGGTCACCGGCGCCGACGGCGAGACGGTCTTCCGGTGCCGCAAGGGCGACGCCGACGCGCTGGCGTCGACGATCCGCGATGCGCTCGCCAACCCCGAGGCGCGCGCCCGGGTCGGTGCTGCGGGCCGGCAACGCGTGCTCGACCGGTGGACCTGGCGGCGCTGCGCGCAGCTCACCGTCGAGCAGTACCGCGAGGTGCTGGAGATGCCCCAGAACGTCCGCAAGCTGCGCCGGAACGGCCGCATCTGATCGTGTCGCGAACATGCTGACGATTCGATTCGACGAGCTGGGCCTGCGCGCGGGCGATCGCGTGCTCGACGTCGGCGCCGGCTTCGGACGCCATGTGTACGAATGCGCTCGCCGCGGTGCCGAGGTGGTGGCGCTCGACTACGCCGCCGACGAGGTCGTCGAGACGCTCAACACGCTCGGCGCCATGATCGAAGACGGCGAGGCCACCGAGGACCAGGTGCTCGGCGTCATGCGCGGCGACGCCAAGCGGCTCCCGTACCCCGACGGGGCCTTCGATGTGGTCATCACGTCCGAGGTGCTCGAGCACATCCAGGACGACGTCGCTGCGATCGCCGAGATGACCCGGGTGCTCAAGCCGGGCGGACGGTTCGCCGCCACCGTGCCGGCCTGGTTCCCCGAGACGATCAACTGGAAGCTGTCCGACGAGTACCACGCCCCGAAGAGCCCGGGTGGTCACGTCCGGATCTACGGCCGGACCGAGCTGCGTGCCAAACTGCGGTCGGCCGGCCTGATGGTCGACGGATACCACCGGGCCCACGCACTGCACTCGCCGTACTGGTGGTTGAAGTGCGCCGTTGGCCCGACCGACGACGATCATCCGCTGGTCGCCACCTACCGCCGATTCCTGGAGTGGGACATCATCGAGCAGCCGACCAGCACCCGAATCGCCGAGCGGCTGCTGTCGCCCATCCTGGGCAAGAGCTCGGTGTGGTACGCCACCAAGCCCGCGGCCGAGCGCCGCAGCGACACCACGGCGCCGGTTCACGAGGACGAGGCCGCGTGACGACGATCCCCGACCTCCCCGGCGTGCTGTCGCGCGATGACGTCATCGCATCCGGCGAGCACCTCGCGTCGCTCCAGACCGACAGCGGGATGATCCCCTGGTTCCCCGGCGGGCACTGCGACCCGTGGAACCACGTCGAGTCGGCGATGGCACTCGACGTCGCAGGCTTCCACGCCGAGGCCGAGCGGGCCTACGAGTGGCTCGCCGACATCCAGCGCGCCGACGGCAGCTGGCACAACTACTACCTGCCCGATGGCGACCGCGACGACACCGTCGAGGACGACAAGCTCGACACGAACGTCTGCGCCTACATCGCGACGGGGGTCTGGCATCACTGGCGCTGCACCGGCGACCGCGGCTTCGTCGACAACCTGTGGCCCACCGTCGAACGAGCCCTCGACTGGGTGCTCTCGCTGCGCCGCCGCGACGGCCTCGTGCTCTGGGCCATCGAGCCAGAGGCCCACCCGTGGAATTACGCGCTGCTGACCGGTTCGGCGTCGGTGCAACACGCGCTCCGGTGCGGCGCCGCGACGGGGCTCGAGACCGGCTCACCGCGGCCCGACTGGGTCGAGGCCGCCGACGTGATGTGCACGTTGATCAACCACGGCCGCCGGTCGTTCCAGCCGAAGACGCGCTGGGCGATGGACTGGTACTACCCGGTGCTGACCGGCGCCACGACCGACGTCGCGGCGAAGGCCCGGCTGGCCGACGGCTGGGAGCGGTTCGCGATGGAAGGCCTCGGGATCCGGTGCGTCGAGGACGAGCCGTGGGTGACGGCCTCCGAGACGGCGGAGGCCTCGCTGGCCTACGCCGCGATCGGCGACTTCGCCACCGCCACCGACCTGCTCGCCTGGACGCGTGGGCATCGGCAACCCGACGGCGGCTACCTCACGGGCCTCGTCCATCCCGAGCGGTTGATCTTCCCCGACGGAGAGCACACGTCGTACACGGCCGCGGCCGTGATCCTCGCGGCGGATGCGATCGTCGGGGCATCGCCGGCGAGCGACCTGTTCGTGTCGCCGTCGATTCGAACCGCCGACGGCTGAACCGGCGCTCGTACACTCGCACGGGTGTCACGGCTGCTCCGATCCACTCCCGCTCGGACGGTGCTGAGCTTGTGGTCGTGGTTCACGCTCGGGCTGACGCTGATCGTCATCGTGCCCAGCGTGGCGATCTTGCGGCTGGTGACCGCACCGTTCGACGCCGGCCGCTATCACGCCGGCCTGTTGTTCCGGAAGACGGCCGTCATCCACCAGAAGCTCAACCCGCTCTGGCGATTCCGGGTGTCAGGCAACGTGCCCGATGATCCCCGGCGCCCCTACGTCGTCGTCGCCAACCACGAGAGCTTCGTCGACATCCTGCTCATCTCGCACCTCCCGTTCGAGATGAAGTGGATGAGCAAGAGCGAGTTCTTCAAGATCCCGTTCGTGGGCTGGGCGATGCGCCTCGCCGGCGACATCCGCCTCGACCGGGGCGACAAGAAGGCCGGCGCGCGCGCCCTGCAGGAATGCCGCGACCGCCTCGGCAAGCAGGTCTCGGTCATGATCTTCCCCGAGGGCACGCGGTCGAGGACCGGAGAGCTGCAAGAGTTCAAGGACGGCGCGTTCCGCCTGGCGATCGACACCGGCGCGCCGATCCTGCCGCTCGCCGTGCTCGGCACCCGCGACGCACTCGTCAAGCACGACTGGCGCTTCGGCTACAGCCATGCCGAGGTGCGCGTGCTCGACCCGATCCCCACGGAGCAGCTCACCAGGGACGAGGTCGACGAGCTCCGAGACCGCACGCGCGGCATGATCGCCGAGACCCTCGATCAGATGCGCGCCGCGCGCGCGAGCTGACCGGTGCTCCAGGCACCCGTCCGGCTCCTCTTCGCGCTGCGCCCGCAGGTACCGGCGGGCGTGCTCGCCGCGACCGCGGTCAGTACCACCGTGTTCGCCGCGACGCCGTTCCTCGTCAAGGGCGTCGCCGTCGACCAGGACGTCGCCGTGAGCACGGTCGGCGTGATCTCGACCGCACAGCTCGCCGGCTTCATGGTCACGTCGTGGGGCGCCGGTCGGTTCCTCCGACCGCGGCGCCGCGTGATGGTGATCGCCGTGCTCCTCGGCCTGACGGCGAACGTCGCGTCGGCGCTCACGCCGTGGTTCACCTTGCTGGTCGGCATCCGGTTCCTCAGCGGCATCTCGCTCGGCCTGATCGCCTGGATCGCCTGGGCCGAGGCGTTCGGCAATGACGAGAAGGTCGGCGACGTCGCGGTGATCGGGCCGCTCGTCGGCATCGTCAGCGCGCCGTTGATCGCCACCGCGATCGACCGGTCCGGTAGCGACCTGCTGTTCGTCCTGCTCGGCGCGCTGCACCTGATCCCGCTGGCGTTCGTCCGGACGATGAGCCTCGAAGCCGCCAGCCGGCCGCGCCAGCAACGGCACCGACCGACCCGCGCCGCCGCGGCGATCCTCGCGTGTCTCGGCACGATCACGTTCGGCGGGTCGGCCGTGTTCGTGTTCGCCGGCGTCATCGGGCAGGACGACGTCGGCATCAGCCCGATCGTCGTCGCGTTCGTCTTCTCGACCAACGCGCTGCTCAGCGTCCCGTCCGCCCGCTACCGGGGCACGCGCAAGCTACCGGGGTTCTGGATGGCGATGACCGGCGTGATGGCGATCACCGTCGGCACGGTCCATCATCCGGTCGCGTTCTGGATCGCGCTGTCGGCGTGGGGCTTCTGCTTCTGGATGGGCGTGCCGGGGGCCTTCTCCCTGCTGGCCGAGCGGTCGAACTACCCCGACGAGCGGGCGGGCGACGCCCAGGCGATCATGGCCGCGGGCCGGGTGGTCGGACCGCTGCTCGGCGGCGCGCTGTACGCCGTCTCGGCGGCCTGGCTCGGCATCGTGGGCGGCGGCATCATGGTCTCGGCGGGGCTGGCGATGGTGTACGTCGAGTGGCGGATCAGGCCCGACGTGCTCGGCGACCTGGTCCGTGCGACGTGACGCCCAGCCGACCAGGCGGGGCCGGGCCCTGGCGGCTGCAGGTCGTCCTGCTGGGACTGGTCACGATCGGCGCGTACGGCGTCGTCCTGTATGGCTTCGGCGCATTCGTCGGACCGATCCGAGACGACACCGGTTGGTCGAACACGGCGATCTCGGCCGCGTTCTCGATCAGCACGCTCGGCGGCGGGCTGCTCGCGCTGACGACCGGCTGTGTGCTCGATCGACTCGGCGCGCTCCCCGTCCTGTCGATCACGCTGGTTGCCGGGGCCGCGCTCCTGCTCGTCAGCACCAGTGCCGATCGCGCCTGGCAGTTCGTCGCTACCTGGGGAGCCGGCGGCGCGATCGTGTCGGCCGGCCTCTTCTACAACGTGACGATGGCCGTGACCGCCCGCATCACGGTCGAGGCCGACCGTGCGCGGGCGTTCAGTTGGCTCACGGTGATCGGCGGACTGGCCTCACCGATCGCCTTCCCGCTCGCCGGCGCCCTCCTCGAACAGGGGGACTGGCGGACCGCCGTGCGCTGGATGGTGCTGTTCATGGTGGCGTGCACGCTGCCCGCGCTGGGGTTCGTGCGCGGCGACCGCGACGTGCTGGCCGCCCCGGCCGCAGACGACCTCGCCGGCTTCCCCGACGTCCGGACGGCGCTGGCGTCGAGCACGGTGCGGCGCTGGCTGGTCGCCAGCTCGGCCGGCCTCGCCGGCTTGGTGGCGATCCAGGTCCACCACGTCGCCGCCATCGAGGCGACCGGCGTGTCGATCGGCCTTGCGTCGACCCTTGCCGGCGTGCGAGGGCTGCTGTCGCTTCCCGGCCGTGCCGTCGCCGGCTCGGTGGCGAGCCGGCTCGGCGTCGTGAACGCGCTCCGGCTGACCTACCTCACGATGACGCTCGGAACGCTCGCGCTCGTTGCCGCCGGGGCGATCGCCTGGGTGTGGCTGTTCGTCGTCCTCACCGGCCTCGCGTTCGGCTCGGTCGCGCCGTTGCAGGGTCTCTACGCAGCCGAGCTGTACGGGCAACGTGCGATCGGTTCACTGATGGGGATGCAGCAGGTGATGCTCGGGCTCGCCTCCGCTGCCGGTCCGCTCCTGCTCGGCCTGACGATCGACCTCACCGACGGCTACCTCGTCATGCTGCTGCTCGCCGTCGGGCTGCAGGTGCTCGCTCTCACGTCGTTCCGGCCGCCGACCACCGTCACGAGATCCGCGTGAGGACCCGCAGCGAACCGCTCACCGACGCCAGCTCGAAGCGTCCGCTCTCGATCGCCGGGAGGTAGATCTCCTCGTACGGTGGCCGCCCGCCGTCGGCGGGGTCGGGGAAGACGTCGTGGATCGCCATGGTGCCGCCCACCGCCACGTGCGGCGCCCAGCCCTCGTAGTCGAGCCGGGCCGGTTCGGCCCCGTGGCCGCCGTCGATGAACAGGAAGGCCACTGGTGTGGCCCAGTGCCGGGCGACCGTGGGCGACTCGCCGACGACGCCGACGACGTGCCCCTCGAGGCCGGCGTCGTGGATCGCGCGACGGAAGAAGGGCAGCGTGTCCATCTTCCCGGTCCGTTCGTCGACGACGGCGGCATCGTGGTGCTCCCAGCCCGCCTGGTTCTCCTCGGACCCGCGGTGGTGGTCAACGGCGAACAGCGCGGTGCCGGCGGAGCGGGCCGCGTCGCCGAGCCAGATGGTCGAGCGGCCGCAATAGGAGCCGACCTCGACCCACGGCGCGCCCGGCACCGCGTCGCCTGCGATCAGCGCTGCGGCGTGGAGCGCGTCGCCCTCGTCGGGCGGCATGAAGCCCTTGGTGGCGAGCGCGACGTCTCGGAGCTCCGGGGCGATCGGCATGGGGACGATGCTACGGACGGCGGCGCCGCACGCATCTGTCAAGGAACCATCAAGACGGCTCGGTTCTGCGTGACGGCATCACGCGTGCGGGCGTACAGTGGAGGTGGACAGAGCGGTGCCGAGCGGAGCCTGCTCACGTCATCGAGCGAAGCCTGCCGAGTTCGACCCGGGTCACGCACGACGTGCGCGACCGAGACGAACGGAGCGGCTATGTACATCGGGCGGAATGCTCACCCCGGTCGCCGTCTGGCAATGGCGGCCACCTTCATCCTGGCGCTCGTGGCGTCCTTCTTCGCCATGGCGCCGACGGCGCTGGCCTGTCACAGCCAGGTCCGGATCGAGAAGATCGAGACCGGGGCAGCCGCACCGGGTCTCACGTACACGGTCGTGATGCGCGAGGTCAACGGCCCCGTCTTCGCAACGGTCGAGGTACCCGCGAACGGGTTCGCCACGATCGAGCGAGTGCCGCCCGGCACCTACGAGTTCGACGAGCTGGACGCGCCTGACGGCGCCACGATCGTTCCCGACGAGATCGTCGTCACCGTCGAGGACGACCAGCAGACCTTCGACATCGTCGTGACCAACCCGTACCCGGCGGGCAAGCTCGCCATCGAAAAGATCGAAACCGGCGACACCGCACCCGGCAACAGCTACAGCTTCGAGATCCGCGACACCGACAACACCGTCGTCGACACCCTCACCGTCACCGCCGG
>NZ_JASJCS010000098.1 GCF_030065885.1 Ilumatobacter sp.
GACTGGGCGGAGACGGCGTGCTCGTTCATCTCAGTGCCCGCTCAGCGACCAGTGGTTGGACTCTCGGAGCCGCCGGATCCGGTACGACTCGCCGACCCGCGTGAGCCGTTCCTCGCTGTCGACGAGGAGCGTCGTGCCGTTCTTCATCGCGACCTCCCTCGGATTGGCGATGTCGATCCGCACGTCGATCGCGGTCCCGCCGATGTGGCGGCTCTTCTCGGAGGCGCCCGTCGAACCGATGTCGTAGGCGACGACCATCTCCTCGGCGGCGGCCTTCGACGCCGCCGGATCCGGCTCACCGTCGGCGCCGCGATGCACCCAGTTGATCGGGACGTCGTCGAGGCGCGACTCGACCTCGATCGGGTCGAGGTCCTGACGGGCGATCCGGTACGCCCACGCCATCAGGTAGGCGCGCTGCTTCGGCCGGCGCGTCGTGAGGATCTCGTAGGGCACCCCGGCCTGGGTCAGCGCAGCGAGGAACGCGGTGACCCTCGTGCGGAACGGCTCGGCCAGATCGTCGAGGCTCCGGCTCGGTTGGAAGAGCGCCACCCAGTCCGCACCGCTGTTCTCCATGACCCAGAGCCGGTACTCGTAGGTGATCGGAGGTCCGTCGGGCAGCACGTGGAGCCCGCGCACCACCTTCGGGCCCGGGTTGGTGAACTGGATCGCGAACGTCGAGTCCGTCCCCGATGTCGGCTGGGCGTCGAGCTCGTTGCACTCCCACGTGATCGTCTCGGTCGGTGCAGCCAGGATCATGAACGTGACGATCTCGTTGATGCCGACCCGGCTCGTGATCGGCATCGGGATCGACCGCCGCGTGATCTGCGTCGGGTTGAACAGCGAGATGAACGGGATCTCGTGGGTGAGCAGGTGGACGGCGGCGTCGGCGACCAGCGACGACGCGTCGTCCTCGTACGCCGGCGCTGAGGCGTACTCGCCGAGGTCGATCGGCGCGACGTACGGGCGGAGCAGCTGGTAGTCGAACTCGCCGTCGGGCGGGTCGGTGAACGGCTCGAACGTGATCGTGGTGCCGACGTGGGTGAGGATCGGGCGGACCTCCCCCGTGTTCGACCCGCCGGTGCACTCGATCATCAGCCCGGCCTCGGCGAAGTCCTGTACGAACGTGACCGGTGGCGCGTCCGGGTCGTAGAACGCGAAGACGCTCGTGAACAGCCGCTCGTCGGTGATGCTGCTCGCGGTGACCTCGGGGTCGGGTGACGGGAAGGCCGCGTCGGAGGCCCGCGGGACCGGCCCGGCGACCTGTTTGCGTTGCACGGTTCTCGTCGTGCCGTCGTCGTCGGTCACCTCGACCGGGCGGGTGTAGACGACGACCGCCGCTCGGACCGGTGTCCAGTTCAGCGCCCGCGTCTCGAACCCGTGGTGCGACACGACGGTGACCTCGGCGGGCTTCACGCCGACGCTCTCCAGCACGTCGTCGATCTCGTCGGATGAGAGCGTGCCCTCCTGCAGCACACCGTCGACGATGACGGGCATGAGGACGTCGAAGCCGAAGTTCGTCGACTGCTCCGCAACCACCGCGTGACAGGGCAGCGTGAGCGGGTCGGTCTCGTCGACCTCGGACGGGTCGAACCCGTCGAGCGCGTCGCCGATCGTCGGGAACGCCAACTCGAACTGCTCCGGCTCGACGTCGAACAGCTCGGCCCAGAGCTTGACCCGCAGGTTTCTGACCTCGGAGTCGGCGTCGTCCGCGACGAAGGCGACCGCATGCTCGAGCTCGTGCGTGAGCGACCGGGTGAACATCCCGGCCGAGCCGACGAATGCGACCACGTCGTCGATCAGGAACACCTTGGAGTGCACGACGTAGTCGTTGACGCCGAAGTAGTGGAACCGTCGCCGCTGGCCGTCGTCGAGGCGGTTGTGGAACCACCAGGCGAGCAGGGTGCGATCGATGTGCTTGGTCGGCGGGTCGGCAGGGTCGCGGGCGCCGGTCACGCAGACGACGTGGAGCTCGTCGTTGTCCTGCAGCGCATCGAGCAGCCAGTCGAAGATCTCGAGCGACTCCATCGCCTGGTCCTCGATGTAGACGTAGTGCTGCGCCTGACCGATGGCATGCTGCAGAGCGTCGCGGAACTCGAAGACGCCGTCGGGCGCCCAGGAGATCTCGCGCTCACCCAGGATCGGCCACGGGATGATGTTGGGCACGGTCCGCAACGACTGCACGCGGTGGGGCCACGTCGAGGTGGACGAGACGAGGTCGATCGCGGCCCGGTCGATCGGGCCGGCTCCGTCGGGGACGCACGGGAAGGTGTACTCGGGCTGTCCTTCACCGAGCAGATCGGGGGCGATGCGGATCGTCGAGCGGCGGCCGGCCGCGAGGTCGTCGCCGAGCCGGGCGACGTTCTCGTTCCACATCTGCACGTAGAAGTCGGCGAGGTCGGACACGATCTCGGGGCCCTCGACTCGCGCTTGCACGTCATGCCACCCGTCGCCATCACCCTCGTGGCGCGGGGCGCCGTACCGGCCGGCACCGAAGTCGAGTCCGCCCGTGTAGCCGATGCCCTCGTAGCCGGCGCCCTGCTGCCGGAGCACCAGCGCGAACTTCGCGTGACATCCACCGGTCGGCGCGTCGAGCGTGTTGACGACGATCCTGTCGGCGAGGGACGGCTGCCCGGGGCCGACGGCGGCCCGCCCGAGGGCCCGCCAGTGGTGCACCGTCGCGGCGGTCGCGAGCTGCTGGGGGTGGAACGGGATCGTGTTCACGAGCTGCCGCTGGAGCACCGGTGGGTACGCAGGGCGGAAGAAGTTGGTGTTCATCCACACGAGCACCCGGACGTCGACGCCGGCGTGGTGGAGACCCAGGAGCTTGAACGCCAGCAGGCCGGCGTCTCCGGCCTGCTCGCGGGTCTGGCCGAGCGTGGCCTGCCGGTAGAAGGCCGGGTCCATGTACCAGTTCATGATGTAGACGCGGTCACCGGCCGTCAGCGTCTCGATCTCGGCGAAGAAGTCGTCGTAGTACGCGAAGCCGTCGACGAGCGGTCGGACCAGGCCCCGAGGCGGGTCGGCGCCATCCAAGTACTGCAGCGTCATCCCCGAGCC
This sequence comes from Ilumatobacter sp., assembly GCF_030065885.1. Lineage (GTDB taxonomy): Bacteria > Actinomycetota > Acidimicrobiia > Acidimicrobiales > Ilumatobacteraceae > Ilumatobacter. The sequence continues at coordinate 3,058 of NZ_JASJCS010000098.1, forward strand.
CCCACGAGTCGTCCAGACGGTGCCGCCACCCTAGTTGAGCTGGAGCGACCCGCGATCCGGCCGGCTGCGCGGTGGTCCGCGCGACCGACCGGCCGTCGAGCCGAGCGACCCGACGGCCGGTCGAACGTTCACCGGCGACCCGCTGCGGGCGCGGCCTACGGCGTGAGTTGTGCGCCGTACAGCGCGAGCCCGGCGGGGCACCCGTCGACGGCGGGCGCCTGCACGGCGATGCTCGCACCGAGGTCGTCGATCCGGTGCGTGCCGTCGTCGGCGACGGTCAGGCCGTGCGCGAACATCGTGACCATCACGTGCGCGGTGCGCGGTGTGCCGCTGCACGCGGGCACGGCCGTCGTGCTGTCGGCCACTGCGTCCAGCGCGCCGTCGACGCGGAACAGACCGGCGTCGATGATGCCGTCGATCTCCACCCTCAGGTAGTCGTCGGCGGTCTCGGTCACGACGAGCTCGTCCTCCGACGGGACGGTGCCGCAGGTCGTGAACCCCTCGCAGTACGCCTCGGAGTACTTCATGTCGTACGTGCCGACGAGGTCGACGTCGTCGAGCGACGCATCGAACGTCATCGGGAACAGTGCGGCGAGCGCATCGCGCTCGGTCACGGCGGTCGTGGCGCGCTGGCGCTGCGCGGTCAAACGGTCGCCGATCTCGTCGATCGTGGCGAGCGCGTCGTCGCGTTCGGCGGTGACGATGTCCAGCTCGGTCGCGGCCTCGTCGAGCTCGTCGATCAGGCCGTCGCGCTCGCTCGTCACGGCGGCGACGTCGGCGGAGGCGACCCCGAGCTCGGCGAGCAGATCGTCGCGCTCGGCGCTGATCGCCTCGACGTCCGCCTCGGCCTCCAGCAGCTGATCGATCGCTTCGAGGCGCTCAGCGGTGAGCGTCGCGATCGTCGCCTCGGCGTCGGCGTCGGTGCCGGTGGCTGCGTCGTCGTCACCGGTCGTGAATCCGATGATCGTTCCGGCTGCACCGAGCAGCGCGACGATCGCCAGCACCGCCACGAGCAGCTTCGCCCGGAACGGCCATGGCGTCGTCGCACCTGGCATCACCGGCGGTCGCTGATCGGGTGGCGCGGGGCCCTGGTCGGGCATCGTCTCGTCGACGAGTGCCGGTCCTGCGTTCCTCTCGGCAAGATCCGTCATGGTCCTCACCTCTCCCCGGGCCGGCGACCCAGGGAGGGTGCCGGACCCCTGCCCGCGGCCGAACCGCGGAGGCTCGGCCTCTCACCTCTGACGGTACCGAGCGGGCTGATCCGGCGGTAGGGGCGAAGGGCACCCTCGCCGGCGGCGGCACGCACCGCCGGTGCCGGCCGACCACCGATCGAGGTGCCGGGGTCGCAGGGGTCGCCGGGGTCGGGGTTTCCCCACCACGCGGACACCCGGGTGCCCCATCGAATCTGCGGCCTCGCTCGCCGAGGATGAGGGCATGGAATCGATGACGACGATGATCACCGAGCAGGCGTTGCACCCCGCCGTCATCGTGCCGACCCTCGCCGGGAGCGCGATCGTCTTCGGCGGTCTCGCCGCCCGCGTCCTCGAGCGGTTCGAGGACCGGGGCCTCCGCCGGCGCAGCACCAGGACGCACTGAACGCGACGGCCCGCCCGCCATCATGGTGCCGTGGCCGCGGAGCACGTCTACCGATATCGCCACGCATCGACGTTGACGATCGATCGCGGCCTCGCCCTCGCGACCGCCGGCGGGCGTGCCGAGCATCCGTTCTTCTTCCGGGGCTTCGTCGAACGCGCCGACCAAGCCGCCGCCGCGCTGCTGGCGATCGCCGAGGTGGCTCGCACCCGGTACTTCGACGCCGGCGCGGCCGCGCGGATGCGCGATCCGGTCGTGACGAGCAATGTCTCGGTGCTGCGGTTCGAGGCGTTCTCGGCGTGCAACGGGGTCTACGCCCGGTTCGACATCGACGCCGACGGACTCGACGGCGAGCTCGTCGACTGGGGCACGACGAACGTCGACGTCGGCGACGCGCTGCGCGCCGCGCTCGCCGGGGTGCGGCGCCACGATCCGCTGCGACTCTCGGTCGGCGACGACGAGGTCGTCGTCGAATCGCTCGACGGCGCGGTCGTCGAGCGCAAGGTGCCGCTGCCGGAGCGCTGGTTGCGCGGCTTCGCCGAAGCACAGATCGCGTCGGCGGACATGCTGCAGGTGGCCGAGCTCGCCGCGCCCGCCGCCCGGCGCACACTGCGCGATCTCCCGCGCCAGCGGACCGGGAACCGGGCGATGTTCCTGCAGCCAGCCGTCGGCGGGATCCGGCTCTCGCGGCAGGCCGCGAGTGGCGCGGCGAGTCTGGTCGGGCCGCAGCGCCTCTCGGCGTTCCAGCGTGTGCTCCCGTTCGTCGAGTCGCTCACCGTCACCGCGCCGGCGCCCCGCCGCCGGATCGCGATGGCCGGGCGCACGTCGAGCGAGGACTCGCTCGTGCCGACCGCGTGGACGGCCCACCTCCGACACGCCCGCCTCACCCTGGTCGTCAGCCCCGAGCTGTACCGCGGCTTCTCGGGCGAGGGCGGGGTGCTCGATGCGCTCGTCGACGCCGACTCCGAGTTGGCGACGGCGCTCGGCGACGCACTGGCGGGCCAGGCGACCTTGGAACCTGCGGCGCTCGGCAGCCGGCACGGCTGTTCGGAGGCGACCGTCGTCACCGCCTTGCGGGTGCTCGGCGCGACCGGCCGCGTGGGCCACGACGGGGCGACCGACGCGTACTTCCACCGCGACCTGCCCTTCGACCGAGCACCGCTCGACGCCACGCAACCTCGGCTGCTGAAGGCTCGGGAACTCGTCGCCGACAACGCAGTCCGGCGCCGCGACGGCGCCGGAGCCGACGTCATCGGGGAGGTGGTCAGCGACGACACCGTCTACACCGTCCGGCAGACGGCGGATGGTGCGACCTGCACGTGCGCGTGGTTCGCCAAGCACCGCGGCGAACGTGGGCCGTGCGCCCATGTTCTGGCCGCGCGCCTGGCAGCCGTGAGGGCGACATGACCGCGGACCAGTTGCTGCACATGGCGAGGTCCGAGGATGCCGCCGGGCTCGCCGCGGCGCTGATCGACCTGAACGAACGGCAGCGGCGAGCCGCCGCCGAGCAGCTCCAGTCAGCCATGAAGATGCCGTTTCGCCCGCCGACGCCGCCGTCGACGGCCTTCCACGAGACCGCCCAGGTGGCGCTCTTCGGGACCGCGATCCGCAGCGAGGTGACGTTCCCGCTCGGCTTCAACTGGTTCGGGCTGTATCCGCCCGTGATCGACGTGCTGGCAGCACGACCCGAGCGCACCGTCGCGGCGATCGGCAGGGAGATCGTCAACAGCGAGTTCTCGACGTTCTGGCCGGTGGCGCGTGGCATGGTCGAGCGCGGCCTCCTCGAACCGCCGGACGACGAGACGATGGCGCTGTGCTTCGTCCGCAGCCTGCGAACGGCCGTCCTGGTCCACCTCGGTGACGACGAGACGAGCGGTGACCGGCTCCGGGCCGTGCTCGACCGCGACCCGTCGCTCGTCGAGGTCTTCTGGTCGGCGCTCCGTTTCGAGTCGGTGGCGATGCTGCTCGACTGGGGCGACTGGGACGCCGCCTGGGCGGCCGCCGTCGACGGGGGCCAACTCGATCGCGGCCGCTCACTGGACGAGGCGCTCGACGGGCTGACCCGCGACTTCAGACCGGGCGCCACGAGACTGTTCCGGTCGACCTGGGAGGCGCTGGCGCCGTCGACCGGCGACGCGGCCGCGCGCGTGGATCGGCTGCTGAGGGCCCTCGCGGCCGGGTCGTCCACCGACCAGGCGTTCGTGACGAAGATCCTGCTGGCGCTCGTGAAGGCGGGTCACGAGCTCGACGGCCACGCCGTCGCACCTGCCGTCGAGGGCGTGCTCGGCGGCACGGCGAAGGGCGCTGCGATGTCGGCGCTGCGATTGCTCGAGCGGGTCGAGTTGCCGGACGTCGAGCGGGCACGGGCGGCACTCCCGGCGCTCGGCCACGCCCACGCCGATGTCCAGGGAGGGGCGCTTCGTCTGATCCAGGCGGGTGTGCACGGTCTCGACGCCGACGAGCGAACGGCGCTCGGCGGGTGGGTGGCTGCGGTCGCCCCCGAGCATCGCCAACCGTTGCGCGAGCTGGCAGGCGACGGGGCGGAGGCCGCGGTCGATGGCGATGTCGCCACCGCGCCGGCCGCGTCGATCGCCGACCTGGAAGCTCGGATCGCAGCGCTTCCCGACGACGTCACGCAGCACTTCGGGCTCGACCATGCGGTCGAGCTGGTTCGCACCGGGCACGCGCCCGCACCGGTTCGCCTGACGCCGGCCCTGCGCGGCGACCCGGTCTCGCCCGTCGCCTCCGGCGACGAGCTGGCCGAGACGCTGATCGTGCTGCTGTCGGGCACCGGCGACCCGATCGACGTCGAGCGGGCGATCGACGGCCTGGCCCGCATCGACCCCACGGCGATGACGAGTGCCCAGCTCTCAGCAGTGCTGCGCCTCGTGCCGGACCACGCCAACCGGAGCGGTTGGGCGACCGACAGCACCTCGTTCGTCTTCAGCGTCGCCGCGATGCACTGGTGCCACGGCCGGCAGCCGGGCCGGCTGCCCTATCTCGCGCCGGCTCGGAAGTTGTTCGGCGCACCCGAGGTCAGCCATGAGCTGACGCCGGCGCCCCGTTCGACGGCGACGTGGCGCGTTCCGGCCTTCGACGGCTCCGAGTGGCCGGCCGGCTGCTACGGGATGCTGGCGACACGCGTGTGGGAGGCCGTGACGATCGGCGTGAGCAGCCCGCGGCCGACCCTCGCCCTGCCCTCGACGACCGACGGTTGGATCGTCAGCGACGACCTCGTCGAGCGCATCGATGTGTTGCGACGGCGCAGGGTGTCGCCGGCGCGGTTCGAGGCCGTGCAGGCGCTGCTCCGGCTGGACCCGGGAGACCGGCCGACTGTCGACCCGGGCAGAGGCGCGGTGGCCGACGGCGTGCGAACGGTGGTGGCCGGTGGCCGGCCGCCTCGCGACGAGGGACTGGCGCAGGCGTGCCGGCCGGCCGTCGCCGTCCCCGAGCAGCTCGTCATCGAGGAGTCGGAACCGCACCGGAGCGAAACATGGACGTATGCGCGATTCGCCGACGCAACGACCGCAACCGGACTCCGGCGCGACGACCTCGTCGGCGTGCTCGTCGACGATCTTCGCCGTCCGGCGCCCGAGGCCGGACCACGGAACTACTGGACGTCGACCCATCGAACGCTGCAGGTCGACGATCGGCTGTTGTGCGCGTGGGCGCGGCTGCTGGCGCCACGGCACCGTGCGCTCGTCCACGCCGTGGCGATGACGATCGCCGTCGACCATGTCGACGCCGACCGTTCGTCGGATGCGCTCGATGAGGTCGTCGCGCCGTTGAGCGACCAGGACGAGCCGCTGGGCTGGCACGCCCATGCGCTGGTGGCGGCTGCGTTGTCGTCGAACAACGAGATCCTCGGCACGGCGGCGGTCGACGTGGTGGCCGCCGCTGCGATCGACGGACGACTCGACCCGGCGGCGCTCGGCGGAGTGCTGGCGCGGCTCACCGACGGCGGTGTCGCCCGGCTGACGCGTGTGGGACGGCGGCTCTCGGCGATCGCCGGCGACGGGCCGCTGCTGGCCGATCAGGTGCGACGCGTCGGTGTGGCGTGGATCGCTGCGCTCGACGCTCTGCCGCGCGACGCCCATGCCGTGCTCGGTCTGCTCGATCTGGCGTGCGCGGAGTCGGGTGGCGGTGTCGACGATGTCGCGGCCCGACGGCTGCTCGAGACGGGGAGCACCGGCAGCTCGAAGCGAGCCCAGCTCGCTCGGCGACTCCTGTCGCTCGAACCGTCTGCTGGCCCGACCGCCGACCTCCTCGTAGCAGTGGTGGCGCGCGCCGAGCGCAGCGCCGCCCGGCGCGGGTGAGCGGCCGGTGCGGCGGCGTGACTCAGATGTCACGGGTGCGTCCGAGCAGCGGTGGTCGGGCAGGGTTCTCGATCAGGACGAGCGTGCGTCGTGCGACCGTCGCCGGTCGACCGTCGAGATGCTCGCACCGATCGCGAGCATGGCCACGAACAGAGCCGAGACGGTCGCCACGACGCGGACCCAGCCGTGCTCGGCTGCGTCGAGGAAGTCGTACGGATAGCTCTCGGTCACCATTCCCCGGGCGAGCACGAACATCAGCCACGCGAACGGAACGACGACGACCCATCCCGAACTCGATGCAGGCACCTCGGCCGGCGGGCCCAGCGTCGCCCACGCCGCGACCACCGCCACGGGGATCGCGTAGTGCTGGGAGAGATCGACGACGCCCCACCACCCGGACGGGAGCGTCGGGTCGAGCAGCACCGCGTTGACGATCGCCGTCACGACCGCCATGACCATGACCGTGAGGTGAGCGATGGCTCGGGCCGGGCTCGGTGCCGCATCGAGCGCGATCCAGGCGGCCACGACGCCCACGAGCACGACGGTCACGTTGGTGAACTTCACCGCCATCTCGAGGGTCGCGGCGCCCACACTTCGCTCCTCGTCGACGATCATCAGCAGCCAGATCCCGACACTCGTGAGCGCTGCCACGACGGAGATGACCGTGTAGGCAGCCTGGCGCGCCGCGACGGGCGTCCTCATCGCGATGTCCGTCCGCGTCTCGTCTCGCGTCCTCATCCGGACACTCCTCTTGTCGTCATCGCACATCAGCGCGGCCCACGGCGCAAGGGGCGGAGGTCGGAATCCCCTACCGGATCGAGGACCAGAGGACGACGGTGGAGATGTCAGAGCATGATCGATCGAGGAGGGGCGATGGTGAGCCCTGGCCGTGCTTCCCGATGGATGGCCGTCCTGGCGGCCCTGACGCTGGTGACCGCCTGCTCGGGTGGTGACGGCGAGGACGCCGACGTTGCGTCGATGGCGGTCGTGGCGACGACGCTGCCCGCCGACGGCGGTGATGCCGTCGAGGAGCTCGACGACACACCGGCCGACACTGCGGCGACCGACGCGCCGCTCGACAGCGGATCGGTCGAGGGCGCGTCGGTGGTGGACGACACCTGCCTCGCCGGCGAGCTGTGCCTGACGATCGAGGCCGACGAGGCGATCGGCAAGGAGCTGCGCCTCATGCTCTACGCCGCCGACGCCGATGACTGGCCACACGGGTTCCGCGACCTCCCGACGCCGAGCTGGGTGCTCGAGGAGCGGCCCGCCGTCCCCGAGCGATTCCCGCTGCGCCTCCGCCTGCCGCTCGAGGGCAACCTGTTCGCGATCTCGACCGACCCGATCGAGGGCGCCGAGGTCGGCCTCGCGATCGCTACCGGCGTGCAGTCGATCATGACCGTCGAGTCCACCGACGCCCGCGGGTTCTCGGGCGGGACGATGATCTACGAGCCGAGCGCGGCGATGGACTTCGGCACGATCGAGATCGCGCTCCCGGCGGGCGACGTGTGCGAGCTGAACCCGACGCACCCCGACTGCTTGACCGGCGAGCTGTTCTGGGCCGACCACATGCTCGGCGAGCCCGAGTTCGTGCCCGGCGCGATCTACCTCGACGTGGCGGACCTCGACGGCGACGGCGTGCAGGACATCGTCACCGTCGGCGAACCGCACTTCGAGGACCCGGACCGGCCGTTGAGCGACCTCAAGCTGGGCGTCTACTACCTCAACCCGGATCTCACCGTCCGCGAGGCCGAGATCGTCGATGCCTGGACCGAGGAGGATCCGTCGTTCTACAGCGCATGGGGCGTGCGGGTGATCGAGCACGCCGGCGACCCGCTGATCGTGGTCGGCACCAACATCCCCGGGCTCGCCCCGCTCGAGGACGGGTTCGGCAACGTGTACTCATACCGCCGCGTCGGCGACACCTGGGAACGCGACGAGGTGATGGCCAACCCGGACCCGACCGTCACGAACTACAACGCGATGATCGTCGTCACCTGCGACCTCGACCGGGACGGCGACGAGGACCTGGCGCTGAGCAGTGCGTTCGGCTCGTCGGCGGTCGGGAGCTGGATGGAGAACACCGGCGACGCCGGCGAGCCATGGCGGGCGCACCTGCAGACGATGGCGGCGGACACCGACCCGGCGATCCGCGGCACGCTCGGCTACAAGTGCGCCGACCTGACCGCCGACGGCTACCCCGAGGTCGTCTACAACGCGATGTTCGACATCCCGAACACCGAGCCCGCCCGCTACCGGGGCGAGATCTGGCTCGGCCTGAACCCCGGCCCGGACGGGTGGGACGAGCCGTGGCAGAAGGTGGTCATCGACGACGACAACTGGGCGTCGGCCGACATGTGGTTCCACGACTTCGACGGCGACGGGCACCCCGACCTGATCGCCAACCAGATCTTCTCGTCGACCGTGACCCGCTACGTGCACCCTGGCGACGACGTGACGGCGGCGTGGACGCCGGAGATCATCGTCGACGACATGACCTCCCCGAGCGACATGTGGCTCGCGGACATGGACGGCGACGGGTTGATCGACGTCGTCGGCGCCGACCACACCGCCCACAACGGCGTCTGGTACCGCAACCCCGGCGCCGGTGAGGCCGGGATGTGGGAGGGGTACTCGATCTTCCGCGACATCCAGATGCCGGGCGACTTCTCGATGGTCGACGTCGACGCCGACGGCGACCTCGACTGGGTCGGCACGTCGATGACGCTCGGCCAGGCGTACATCGTCGAGCAGGTCCAACCCGAGGCCGGGCTGGTGCTGTCGATCAGCCTGCCCGACGACTTCGACGCGAACGTGACCCGTCTGGTGGCGACGCTGGCCGAGGAGGTGCCGGTGACCGGGATCCCGGTCGCGCTCCTGACGCTGGTCGACAACGGCGACGCCGACGGCGACGGCCTGAACGACGTCGACCAGATCCTCTCGCCGGACAACGACCTCCTGCTGGCGATCGACGACGTCGGTGTCACGGGCGACTACCACGTGGTGGTCGGCCTCTACGTCGAGGGCGGTGGAGACTTCCAGCCCGTCCCCGGCACCGACTGGATCGCCGAGAGCGAGCTGCTGACGTTCGGCGCCGGCCCGGTCGAGGTCGAGCTGGAACTCGACTCTCGGGCTGACGTGTGCGTCGCCGGACGGGTCCGTGCATCATGGAACCGAGGACGTCAACGAAGGAGCAGCCCATGCCAGCAAGCCCACCGACGATCGACATCGGCATCCCCGAGTCCGATCGGCTCACGATCGCGACCGAGCTCGGCCGGGTCCTCGCCGACACGTACACGCTGTACCTGAAGACGCACAACTACCACTGGAACGTCACCGGGCCGATGTTCAACACCCTGCACCTGATGTTCGAGGAGCAGTACAACGAGCTCTGGGTCGCGGTCGACCTGATCGCCGAGCGGATCCGCTCGCTCGGCGAGTTCGCGCCCGGGAGCTATGCCCAGTTCGCCGACCTGACCTCGATTGCCGAGGCCGACGGCGTGCCTACGGCCGAGCAGATGCTCGCCGACCTCGTCGCCGGCCACGAGGCCGTGGCACGCACCGCCCGCACCGCGTTCGCCGCCGCCGAAGGTGCGGGCGACCAATCGACCGCCGACCTGCTGACCCAGCGCCTCCAGATCCACGAGAAGACCGCCTGGATGCTGCGGTCGATGCTGGCCTGAGCCGCCGCGGCCGCGACGCCGCCGCGGTTGCGACGCCGCCGTGGCGCGGCTCGCGGCGCACGGTGCTCGTTCAGGCGGCTCGTGATTCGGATCGGTCGGCACTGCCCGAGCGCGCCGACGTGATGATCTCCCAGCCGTCGTCCTTGACGACCATCTGGATGTCGGGAGCCAGATCCTCCCGCTGCTTGCGCCTCAGCGTGGCGCCACCCGCCATCACGGTGCCGTAGACCGTGATCATGAAGACGAACGTACCGACGGCGAACAACAGGGTGTTCATGACGACAGCACCTCCTGGCGCTCGCGCTCGACCTGCACCTCGGTCGGGGTGAGGATCAGGGTGCCCAGCGAGTGGATCGACGGCACCCAGAGGCCGACGAAGATCCCGGCCATCTGCTCGTCCTGCACGAAGTACAGCCACACCGAGAACAGGAACGAGAGGAAGCCGGCCACGAGGAACGGCAGTTTGAGACGGATGGTGTCGGTCATGTCAGTACCTTTCTGCTCGACCCACCGTTTAACATCGTTTAGTTCGAATTATTCCCAGGGTTGCCAGGTGCTCCGACGGGCCGGACGCGAGCGGTTCGCTAGGTTGCCGTCATGACGCCGACCGCACTGGTGGCCGCCGCCCGGGACTGTCGAACGAACGCCCACGTGCCCTACTCGAAGTTCCGGGCCGGAGCCTCGGTGCACACCGATCGGGACGAGATCGTCCCGGGCGTGATCGTCGAGAACGTGTCGCTCGGCCTGGCGATGTGCGCCGAGCGCGTCGCGCTGTTCTCGACGGTGGCGCTCGGTGCCCGACCGCTCGCGTTGGCCCTCGTCGCACCTCGGACCGGCAAGGACCTCACCTGGCCGTGCGGCGCCTGCCTGCAGGTCGCGCTCGAGCTCGGTGGCCCGGACATGCCGATCTACGCGAGTTCGATCCGCGAGGACGCTCCGATCAGCGAGTCCACCGTCGGCGAGCTCCTCCCGAAGGGACCGTTCGTCCACCGCTGACCACACCCCGATGGCGCCGGCAGCGTGATGGCTGATGATCGGCGGACTCGTAGGGTCGTGCTCAGCCCGCGATCGGAAGGACCAGAGGCTCATGAACGTGATCGGCAAGTTCGCGCAAACCGGCGCTGCGCTCTGGATCCTGAACGTCTGGTTCCACCGGTTCGACAAGGACACCGGCTATCGAGGCGGCGATGCCACCAACATGAAGGAGGAGTTCGCCGAGTACGGGCTGTCCGAGAACACGATGTACGCCGTGGGCGCCGCGAAGGTCGGCCTGGCGGGCCTGCTGCTGGCGGGCCACGCTGTGCCACGCGTCGTGCGGCCGGCGTCGATCGGCTTGGCTGCCTTCATGCTGGGCGCGATCGGCATGCACATCAAGGTCGGCGACCCGATCAAGCGCTATCTCCCCGCGCTGTCGGTCTTCTCGCTCTCCACGATCTCGGCGATCCTCAACGGCAACAAGCGCGCTGCGAGCTGAGACGGCGCACCCCCGCGGACTACGACCTCCACACGCAAAGAAACCCCAGCTGATCAGGGGTTTCATGGTGGGCGAGGGGGGACTTGAACTCCGATTTTCGGGGTTTTCCACAGTCCGCCGGAGTCCAGGAAATGCTGATCTAGCTGGTGGTTTGTAAACTACAGTGCTGTAACGTGCTGACCGCTTCTACCCCGTTTCTACCCGTCCGGTAGAAGTTCCGGTAGAAGAATGGGTAGAAGTCGAGCCGTTTGGGTGGCGGCCGCGGCGTATCCGATCAGATACGCTCACCGCGTGGGTGCGGAGCTGCTCGAACGGGTCCGGCAGGAGGCCGGGTTGAGCCAGGAAGCGCTCGCGTCGCGCGCCGGGACGTCGCGTCCCACGCTGTCCGCGTACGAACACGGTCGCAAGTCGCCCACGCTTGCGACCGTCGAACGGCTCCTCGACAGCGCCGGCTTCGAGCTCACCGCCGAGCCCAAGGTCACCTTCCGCGAGGTCCCACTGCGCCGCGGCCGACCGATCTTCGTCGCCGATCGCCTGTGGCGTCTCGCGATCAAGGACGCGTTCGCGGAGGTGACGCTGCCGCTCGAGCTGAACTGGTTGCGCCCGGGCGCAACGTTCCGCCTCAGCGATCGACGTCAGCGGGCACGCTGCTACGAGGTCGTCCTCCGGGAGGGCATGCCGGCCGACATCCTCCGCTACGTCGACGGCGCACTGCTCGTCGACCTGTGGCTCGAACTCGTCCTGCCGCGCGATATCCGCGACGCATGGCAGCCCGTCATCGCCGAGGCGACCGGATGAGTGGGCTCACCGATTCCAGGCTGAGATCGATGCGGGAGATCTTCCGACGATGGGCCGACGAGATCGATCGAGGTGCGGGCCTGTAGCCGTTCCGCTCTCAGCTGGCGCTGCGATACTTGAAGAGGGCCTTGCGGGCTGCCTTGGCGACGCGCTTGTCGGGGTGGTGGCCGCCGACGGCGGTGAGCACTTCGCCCGTGGCGAGGCCGGGGACGCGCCACGCCGTGTTCAGCATCGCGTCGATCCCGGGGCTACCGGCGGCGGGGATCACCCACGCTGCCGCGGCCGCGTCGGGGCCCCACAGTTCGAGCACGGTGTGAAGCAGCCGGATCCATCCATCGGCGTCGCCTGCCCGGTCCATCTCGTCGGGTGACGCGGCGAGCGTGTCGACCCGGAAGACGGTGACGAAGTCGGCGAGGTCGGGGTGCGCCCTCAGCGTCTCGACAGCCGAGGCGGCAGGCGCACCGATCCGCAGGAGCGCCCGGAAGCCGAGCCCGCGCCCGGTCTCGTCGGCGTCGGGCAGCGCACTGCACAGCTCACTCGCGGCGCGGTCGCCATGGTGGTCGACCCACGCGTCGATCTCACCGCGCGCCACGTCGTCGGCAAGGTCGCCGGCGGCGCGGAGCAGCTCAGTCGCCGACAGCTCACGTAGCGCTCCAACGATTGGAGCGTCCGTCAGCTTCGACGCCATCCGTTGCATCGCCCACAAGCCGAGCGGGGCGAGCTGCACCGTCCCGCCGCTGCGCTCGACACCGCCGTACTTGGTGGGCGTGCGGATCTCGTCGGCGATCTCGACGATCCCGAGCTCTGCGAGCCGATCGAATGCATGTCGCATCGCGTTCTCGACCAGGCTGCGGTGGTGGGCGAGCTTGTCGGCCGGAACGTCCGACAGGTCGTACTCGTCCTGTAGCAGGTTCCACATCGTCTCGGTCAGCTCGTCGACCTCGCGTTGATCACGGTCTCGGTGGAGCTCGAGCAGCAGCGGTGTCAACTGCGCATCGAGCTCGTCGGCGTACCAACCCCAGCCGTAGTGGTCCGAGCGGTAGCGGTGCTGCACCGGACCGATGCGCTTCAGCATCACGAGGAGCGCCCCGTACACAGCGTCGAGCGGCGAGTCGACCCACCTAGCGTTCGCGCCGGGAAGCAGCTTGCTCCCCTCGATCTCCAGCATCAGGGTCTCGAGTGCGATCCGGTACGTCCAGTCGACGTCGCTGAGCTCCTCGCTGCTCTTCGTCTTGAACACCCGGTCGCCGATCTCCTCGTCGAACGGGTCGTCGGTGCCGAGCACGGCGACGAGCTCCTTGCCGTCGGCGAGCTTGAGGTTCCCGCGTCCGGTGACCGTGCGACCGCCGCCGACGTAGCGGACCAGGGCTGTCAGCCGTCGAATCAGCACGCTGTGGATCGCCAGCGTTCTCAGCTCGTCCTCGGGTGCCAACACGACCGGCGGCATCGAGCCGAACACCGCGCGCAGCAGTCCGTCGCCCGGTGCGCGAAGCCGACCGAGGATCTGATCGCGCTCGCCGAGAGTGCGGGAGTTGAAGTCCTCCATCCAGCGCCCGATCGCATCCTCGTCGGACAAGTCGACACCCTCGCCCAGCGCGGTCGACCACATGCGCTTGCCGAACGACCAATTGTCCTCGTCGTTCATCGCCGAGATGAAACGCGACGCCGACAGCTCCACATACTCGGCGAGCACCTCGAACGGCGGCGAGTGCTCCGGTCGACGGCCGGCCAGAAACCGGAGGAACGATGCGAAGCCCGGTGGGACCTCGGCGATCTCCTCGGCGTCGATCAGCACCTTGGCCGGGTACAGGCCGAACAGGACCTCGTCGAGGTCGGCCGGCGACCAGTTCTGAAGGTCACCGTCGAGGTAGCCCCACTTGAAGTCGAGGACCTGTTCGGCGACATGCTCGAACCCGACGCCACCCGAGGCCACGAAGTCCTCGATCAGCCGATCGCGCGCCCGCTCGAACGCCTCCTGATCATCCGGGCCGAACACCTCGTCCACCCTGCCTACGGTAGCGATCTGCCGTCCGGCGATCCGCTCGACGAGCCTCGGCGATCAAGCGCCCGCCGGCGGGTTATGCCATAGATGTTCGCGCGCCGGGCAGGCGTGACAAGTTGGTCATAACTCTCGGTTGGGATGCTGCCGGTCGGGGGCTCCTACTGCAAACCCACTGCGAAGCCCGACGTCGTGACTCGACGGCCGTGACCTCGGGTGATGCGGACCCAGGTCGGTACTCCAAACTGCTACTGACAAGAACGACCCGAGCCGAGAGAGCTCGACCTGATCGCTTCGGCGCGCCAGCCTCGACGTGCGACGTGGCGTGCCCCGACAGCATTCACGCGGTGAGGATTGTCGGCGGAATAGGCCTCACGGCGGGCTCGTCGCGTTGCCTGTGCTGTCTCCTCTGATATCAAACCATGGC
>NZ_JASJCS010000099.1 GCF_030065885.1 Ilumatobacter sp.
GCGTCGACGCCAAGCTGCCGGAGCGGGCGCTCGACGGCGCCGCCGACATCATCGTCAAGCTCTACCGGTGCTACACCGAGGGCGACTGCGACCTCGCCGAGATCAACCCGCTGATCCTCAAGCCGACGGGCGAGGTGCACGCGCTCGACGCAAAGGTGACGCTCGACGCGAGCGCGTGGTTCCGCCACCCCGAGTGGGACGACTACGAGCACACCGATGTGCTCGACGAGCGTGAGCGCCTCGCCCGCGAGCATCACCTGCAGTACATCGGCCTCGATGGCTCGGTGGGGATCATCGCCAACGGTGCCGGCCTCGCCATGTCGACGCTCGACGTCGTCAACCAGGTCGGTGGGCACGCGTCGAACTTCCTCGACGTGGGCGGCGGCGCCAACGCCGACCTCATGGCGGCGGCGCTCGACGTCATCAACCACGACGAGAGCGTGAAGTCGATCTTCATCAACATCTTCGGCGGGATCACACGCGGCGAGGAGGTCGCCACCGGCATCGTCGAGGCGATGGGCCGGGTCGACCTGCGGGCGCCGATCGTGATCCGCCTCGACGGCACGAACGCCGTCGAGGGGCGTCAGATCCTCGCCGACGCCGGCATCCCGGACGACCGGCTCATCTCGAAGCCGACCATGCTCGAGGCCGCCGAGACCGCCGTCGCGATCGCGAACGGGAACTGAGAGGAGACACCGACATGGCGATCTTCGTCGACGAGAACACCAAGGTCATCGTCCAGGGTCTGACGGGCGGCCAGGGCCGCTATCACGGCCTGCGCAACCGCGACTACGGCACCCAGATCGTGGGCGGCGTCACGCCCGGCAAGGGCGGACAGGACGTCGAGGGCATCCCGATCTTCGACAGCGTCGAGGAGGCCGTCGCTGCGACGGGCGCCACCGCCTCGTTCGCCGTGGTGCCGCCGAAGTTCGCGCCGGGCGCCATCATCGACGCAGCGGCGGCCGGCATCGAGTTCGTCGTCAGCATCACCGAGGGCATCCCCGCCCAGGACGAGGCCAGGGTCTTCAACACCCTCGTCCGCGACCATCCGAACACTCGCCTGCTCGGCCCGAACTGCCCCGGCATCATCAGCCCCGGCAAGTGCAACATCGGCATCACCGCCGGTGAGATCGCCGAGCTGCCGACCGCCGAAGGCCCCAACGTGGGCATCGTGAGCCGCTCGGGCACGCTCACGTACCAGGCGCTCTACGAGCTCAAGCAGAAGGGCATCGGCGTATCGACCTGCGTCGGCATCGGTGGTGACCCGGTGCCCGGCACCAACTTCATCGACTGCCTGTCCGAGTTCGAGGCCGACCCCGAGACGCACGCGATCATGCTGATCGGCGAGATCGGCGGCTCGGCCGAGGAGGAGGCCGCCGACTACATCACCGCGAGCGTCTCGAAGCCGATGGCCGCCTACATCGCCGGAGTGACCGCGCCCCCCGGCAAGAAGATGGGTCACGCCGGCGCCATCGTGTCGGGAGGCAAGGGCACTGCGCAGGGCAAGATGGACGCGCTCGCGGCCGCCGGCGTGCAGGTGGGGTTGAACCCGACCGAGGCCGGCGAACGCATGGCAGCGATCGTCGCGTCGCTCTGACCGACGTCGCGTGATCACCGACGATCGTCGCTTCGTCGAGGCGATCAACCGGCAGCGACTCGTCGCGGTCGCGCGCGACCTGGTCGACGACGCCGACCCCGAGGTTGCAGCGTTCGCCCGCGCCGCACTCGACGCGTGCGGCCGGATCGCCGACCGCGTCGCCGCCGAGCGCGCGGCGGTGGTCGAGCGCCTCCGTGCCAACGAGATCGCGGCCGAACCCGTCGACGACGTCGATCCGCCACTGCACCACTCGATCGAGCTCCGTGTCCCGGACGTCGACGCAGCCGAGCGCGCCGCCTCGGCCCTCGCGGAGGACGGGTACGAGCCGTCGGATCGCTGGACCGGTGGCGCACACCGCTCGTTCCGGCGAACCGCCGACGTGCTCACCGTGACGAGGACGACCGACTGCACGGTCGTCGTCCGGCTGCGCTGGCGCGATCGCCCCCCGCCGTCGCTGCTCGCCCGCGTCACACGACCGAGCGCCGCCGACTACCGGGCGATCGCCCTACCGGAAGCACTCTCGCCGGTGTACCGGCTGGTGCGGCCGGTTCGGCTGCTGGCCGACCGACTCGGGCTGCGGCCCCGATTCGAGGGCGGGCTCGGACCGTTCCTCGGCACGCCCGCCGATCTGATCGAACCCCTGCTGGACGTGGCCGACGTCGGCCCCGACGACGTCTTCGTCGACCTCGGGTGCGGGGACGGTCGCCTCGTGGTCGCTGCCGCCCTCAGCCGCGGGTGTCGAGCGATCGGCGTCGAATCGGACCCTGCCTTGGCCGCGACCGCGCGGCGCAGTGTCGATGCCGCGGACCTCGGCGCACGCGCCGAGATCGTGCACGGCGACGCGCGGGCGTTCGATCTCACCGCCGTGACCGCCGTCTTCCTGTTCCTCCCGATCGGCGTCGCCGGTGGGCTCGTCGACGTCCTCCTCCGACGGCTACCGCGACACGCCCGCCTCGTGGTGCACGAGCAGCATGGACTCCCCGCCCCGTCGCCGGCCGCCGAGAGCCTCGCCGTCGTGTCGAGAGAATCGGTGACCGTGGCTCACCGCTGGATCGTCGGGCCGTAGGCGCGCCACCAACTCGGTGGCGCGTCTGGTGTGTCGCCGATCAGTCCGCCGCAGTGGGGTCGTCCGATCCGCCCGGCAGGTCGACGGTCTCGGCGCCCTTGCCGAGCAGCGCCATCACGGCGCCCACCGCCATGGCGAGTGAACCGAAGAACATCAGCCAGAACCCGGCGCCCTTGTCGGCGCCGCCGAAGTCGGCGCTGATCCACGAGAGCATGATGCCGGACGCACTGATGCCCCACGTGGCCTTCAGCTGGGCCTGGTTGAACGTCAGCACCTCCTTCGGCAGTGAGACGCCTGCGAGCTCGAGGCCGATCCAGACGACCGCGATGAGCCCGAGGATCGCCGGCACGGTCGTGGCGAACGCGCCCGCGTCGCTGTCCCAGGCCGAGACGCCGCCGAAGCGGTCGAGGTCGAAGAAGTCGAGGAACGAGAAGATGAACGTGACGAGTCCTCCGATCCCGATGATCAGGTCGGCGACGGTGATCTTGCTCTGCATGGAACCTCCTCCGGTCCGACTCGACCGTAGCGATCCCGCGCGTTCCGGATCGTGGAATTGCCGCGCTGACATTTCGTTCGGATCGCGGACCGTCGGCAGGTCGGCTGGCTACCGTCGCGGCTCGTGCCCACCGCATTGCTGTCCGTGTACGACAAGACCGGCATCGCCGAGCTCGCCTCCCAGCTCCACCGGCTCGGATGGGACATCGTGTCGAGTGGCGGTACCGCCAAGGCCATCGCCGACGCCGGCGTCCCCGTGACCGACGTCGCCGACTGGACCGGTGTACCGGCGATCCTCGACCACCGCGTCGTGACGCTCCACCCGAAGGTGCACGGCGGCATCCTCGGTGATCCGACGAACCCGGCGCACCGGGCCGACATGGAGGAGTACGGCATCACGCCGATCTCGCTGGTCGTGGCCAACCTGTATCCGTTCGGCAGCGACACCGCGGCGTTCGAGCACGGTTCGGGAGAGGCCGTCGAGTTGATCGACATCGGTGGCCCGGCGATGGTGAGGGCGTCGGCGAAGAACCACGCACACGTCGCCGTGGTCGTCGACCCGTCCGACTACACGACGGTGCTGGCCGACCTGAGCGAGCACGGCGAGATCACCGCCACGACCCGCCGCCGGCTGGCCCGCGACGCCTTCGCCCACACGGCCGCCTACGACGCCGCGATCGTGACGTGGTTCGACGAGAGCGAGGCGGATCCCGATCCGCTCCCGCGAACGATCCACGCCGCGCTCGAGCGGGCGGACGTGTTGCGATACGGCGAGAACCCCCACCAGCAGGGAGCCCGCTATCGCTTCGCGGGCCAGACGAGCTGGTGGGATTCCATGACCCAGCACGGCGGCAAGGCGCTCAGCTACCTCAACCTCTACGACACCGAGGCGGCGTGGCGGCTCGTGCACCGATTCGACGGCCCCGCCTGCGTGGTGGTGAAGCACGCGAATCCGTGCGGTGTCGCGATCGGCGAGGGCGACGGCGACCCGATCGCCGACGCCTACGTCAAGGCGAATGCATGTGACCCGGTCAGCGCGTTCGGCGGCATCGTCGCCGTCAACGGCACCGTCACGGCCGCGATGGCCGAGCCACTGTCGTCGGTGTTCACCGAGGTTGTCGTGGCGCCGGCATACGAGGCGGACGCGCTCGACGTACTGCTCGCCAAGAAGAACCTCCGGGTCATCACGGCGGACGCGCCGGGGGAGTGGGCGTTCGATCTCAAGCCGCTCGACGGCGGTCTGATCGTCCAGCAGCCGGACCCGGTGTCGGTCGATCGAACCGACTGGAGGGTCGTCACCGCTGCCCGACCGAGCGACGCACAGTGGGACGATCTGGTGTTCGCGTGGCAGGTGTGCGCCGCTGTCACTAGCAACGCGATCGTCTACGCCAAGGACCGACAGGCGTTCGGCATCGGTGCCGGGCAGCAGAACCGGCTCGACTCCGCTCGCATCGCGGCCGAGCGATCGGCCGGTCGTGCCGAGGGGGGTGTCTGCGCGAGCGACGCCTTCTTCCCGTTCCGCGACGGCTTGGACGCCGCCGCCGAGGCTGGCATCGCGGCGGTGATCCAGCCGGGTGGCAGCGTGCGCGACGAGGAGGTCATCGCCGCAGCCGACGAACACGGCATCGCGATGGTCTTCACCCACACCCGCCACTTCCGCCACTGATCTGATTCCGGCTGGATCGCACGCTCGCGGCGTTGCGTCTCGCCGCTCGCTGCCCCGAGGCAGCTCGGGCTCGCCGCGCCTTGCGAGCGCACGATCCAGCTCGGAATCAGGGGACCTGGTCGCGGGCTGGGTGCCTATCAGGTGGGTGGGGCGGACACGCTGGTGGCGTTGCGTCTCGCCGCTCGCTGACCCGAGGCAGCTCGGGCTCGCCGCGCCTTGCGAGCGCACGATCCAGCTCGGAATCAGGGCCTGGGTCGCGGTCGGGTGCTCGTCAGGTCGGTGGGGGGACACGCTGGTGGCGTTGCGGCTCACCGCTCGCTGGAGCCGGTGAAGTGGACCTGGTCGAACCTTGCTCGGAAGGCGGTGACGTCGGCGGCGACGGGGTCGGGGTCGGTGGTGAGCAGCGCACGCTGCAGCAGGTCGGCGAGCGCAGGCATGTCGGACGCCGTCGCGCCCCAGCGGACGAGTTCGTTGGTGCCGACTCGGATGCCGTCGTCGAGTCCGCTCGGCAGACCGATTGCAGAGACGAGGATGTTCGACCTCCGGAGATGGCGGGCCAGCACATGGCCGCCACCGAACGTACGGGCGTCGACGGCGAACGCGTGCGACCGGGTCGGCGTACCGTCACACCGGAACACGGGTACATCCCTGGCCAGCAGCTCGGCGGCGAGTAAGGCGGCGGTCTCGGTCATCGCCGCTGCGTGTTCCCGGCCCACTTCGATCCACTCGCTGAGCGTGATCGCGAGTGCCGCTGTCTGGGCGGCGTCGAAGTTCGCGGTGAGGCCGGGGAAGACGATCCGGTCGACGCGCTGCGCCAGCTCGGCGTCGTTCGTGACGAGGAGGCCCGACGGCGGGCCGGCCAGGCTCTTGTACGCGCTCATCGTCATGAGGTGGGCGCCCGCAGCCAGCGGGTTGGGCCAGGCGCCCCCGGCGATCGGGCCGGAGAGATGGGCGGCGTCGAACAGCACGATGGCGCCGACGTCATCAGCAACGGCGCGCACGCCCTCGACGTCGTGGAGCGCCAGGTTCAGGCTGCCTCCGATCGTGATCACGCGCGGCCGAACCTCGCGCGCGAGGGCAGCGAGTGCAGCGACGTTGACCGTGTACCGCGTGGCGTCGACCGGCGCCTCGTGGACCCTGAGCCCGTAGAGGCCGGCCGCACCGGGCGTGTGGTGGGTGACGTGCCCGGCGATGGTCGCCGGCGGGGCGATGATCGGGTCGCCCGGTCTCGCGCACGCCATGAAGGCGCACAGGTTGGCGATCGCACCCGACGGCAGCCTGACCTCTGCGAAGTCGGCGTCGAACACGCGAGCCGCGAGCTCGGCCGCGATCACCTCGACCTGCTCGATCGCTTCGAGGCCGGTCTCGTACTTCGCTCCCGGGTAACCGAGGGAGGGACGTGTGCCGAGCCCCGAGGCGAGCGCGGCCTCGGCCCGCGGACTCATCGTGTTCGTCGCGGGGTTGAGGTTGACGCAGTCAACGGCGTGCGTCCGTCGGTTGAGATCGATCAGCTCGCCGATCCGCCGGATCTGGTCGGAGGGCAGGCGAGTGGCCGCTGTGTCGGCGATCGACCGGACGAGCGCCTCCGACGCCTCCGGGACCCACGAACGGGTTACGAGGCGCGACACCTTCGACACGGACACACCTTGCCAAACGAACTCGCCGCCGACTCGGTCGGGGTCGCTGCGGGCCGCCCCGACCGGTGCTGCGGCGTCAGCCGGCGGGCTTGGCGAGGTCCTCGATCACCTCGGCGCCCGGCAGCGCAGCGAGTGCTGAGGGCGGGACGAGCAGCTTGCGGTCTCGCGAGCCGCCGCCGACGATCACGTCGGGCACGTCCATGATCCGTGCGTCGATCCAGAGTGGGAGCCCGGCCGGGAGTCCGAACGGCGTGACCCCACCGATCTGCATCCCGGTCATCGCGGCCGTCTCGTCAGCCGACGCGAACGACGCCTTCTTGACGCCGAACCGCTTGCGCACGACGCCGTTGACGTCGAGACGGGTAGTCGCCAGGACGAGGCAGGCGGCATAGACCCGCGGCTCGCTCTTCCCGACGACCACGATGGCGTTCGCCGACTGATCGAGGCCGTATCCGTACGTCTCGCAGAAGGCCGCCGTGTCGGCGAGCTCGGGGTCGCACGGCACCACCTCGTACGGCTGTCCGGTCGCGGCGGCTGCTTCGAGAACCTCGTCGCTCATCGCGGGGACCATAGTCACGGCGGCTCCGCAGCCATGGTGTGAACGCCGAAACGGGTGCTGCCTCGGCGATACTGGTGCGAATGGCCGAGGCGACCCACGCCGAGGCGCGCCCCATGCGCCGATCGACGAACCTGAGCGACGTTCCGTACCTGCCCGGGCTCGACGGCATGCGCGCGCTCGCCGTGATCGCCGTGCTGATCTACCACGCCAACCCGGAATGGCTCTCGGGTGGCTTCCTCGGCGTCGAGGTCTTCTTCGTCATCAGCGGCTACCTGATCACGTTGCTCCTCATGTCCGAGCGCGAGCACCTGGGCACGGTCCGCATCGGTGCGTTCTGGATGCGCCGGGCCCGGCGGCTCCTGCCGGCACTGTTCGTGATGCTGTTCCTGCTGCTGGTGTACACCACCTTCTTCCGCGCCGACACCCTCGGCAAGCTGCGCGGCGACATGCTCGGCGGGCTGCTCTACGTCTCGAACTGGTACCAGATCTGGGTCGGCCAGGGGTACAGCGCGTCGGGCGACTTCGCGCCGCTGCGCCACCTGTGGAGCCTCGGCGTCGAGGAGCAGTTCTACCTCGTGTGGCCGATCGTGATGCTGCTCCTGCTGCGGCGGAACGGCACCCGCAACCTCGCGTTGACCGCACGCTGGCTGGCCCTCGCGGCCGTCATCGTCACGGTGCTGATGGCGGTGCTCTACCACCCCGGTCGGATCGGGGACTGCGGCGTCAACCCCGAGGCCTACTGGACGTTCGGCGAGCGGTGCATCTCGAAGGCCGACGCGCTGTACCTGTCGACGATCACGAGATCCGGCGGCCTCCTGCTCGGCGCCGCGTTCGCGATGGTGTGGCGCCCGGTCGCGATCATGCGCGGGCCACTGCGGAACGCGGCGCGCCTGCTCGACATGGTCGCCGTCGTCGGCCTGCTGCTGCTCGCCCTGCTCTCGTGGCGGCTGCACTTCGTCACACCCGCCGGCGCCGACCCGTGGCTGTTCCGCGGCGGCTTCCTCCTCACGTCGTTCGCGACGTTGATGGTGATCGCCGCGGTCACGCACCGCCGGACCCTCGTCGGCCGCCTGCTCGGCATGCGGCCGTTGCTGTGGGTCGGGACCCGCTCGTACGGGTTGTACCTGTACTCCTGGCCGATCTACCAGGTCATCCGCGAGGTCGCCGGCAACGCCCTCACGCTGCCGCAGTTCATCGCAGCCATGTTCGCCACCGTCGTCATCACCGAGCTGTCGTACACGCTGATCGAGACGCCGATCCGTCGACGCCAGGTGCCGAGCTGGCTGCGCGACCCGGGTCGCCGGCGTGAGCCCCGGGCGCGACGACTCGTCGCACTCGGCGTGGCGGCGTGCATGCTGTTCCTCGCGATCGGCATCATCCGGCTCGGCACCGCCGACCTGCAGCAGAACGAGATCGCGCAGGCGCTCGAAGAGGGCGCCGAGAACGTCACCTCCATCGACGAGCTGCTGGGCACCCCGTCGCCGGACGGTGAGACCGCAGCCCCGGCGGATGCCACGACCACGGCGACGACGCAGCCGTTCGTCGCCGCCGACGAGCCGGCGCCCGAGTCGACGACGACCACCTCGACGACCACGACGTCGACCACCACGACGCTGCCGCCCGAACCGGTCGACTACCTCGCGATCGGCGACTCGGTGATGCAGGGCGCCGCGGGTGTCCTCAGCGACCGCGGGTACACGGTCAACGCCGAGGTAAGCCGCCAGATGATCGACATGGTCGGCGTCATGCAGCAGCTCGGCGACGCCGATCTCTTCGGCGACCCGGTCATCATCCACCTCGGTACGAACGGACCGTTCACCGAGGAGACCCTCAACGACTTCCTGCGACCACTCAGCAGCGTGCCGAACGTGATCATCTTGAACATCCGGGCGAACCGGCCGTGGACCGCCAACAACAACGCGTTGCTCGAGGCGCGGGACCGCCCGGGCGACAACATCATCCTGCTCGACTGGGCCGCGCTGTCGAACAACTGCACCGGCAACTGCTTCGCCGCCGACGGGATCCACCTCTCGGCCGACGGGCAACGGTTCTACGCCAACATGATCGGCGACATCACGGGCCGCTGATCGGCCCGAGCGCCGAGCCGGTCACCGGTCGCCTGGATCGGGTGGGCGGTCGGTTGGTCGGTCGGGTGGTGGTCGGTTGGGAGCCGTCCCGACGACGGCCCTACGCTTCGCTCCATGACGTCTCCAGTTCGTGTCGCAGTCACCGGTGCCGCCGGGCAGATCGGCTACTCCCTCCTGTTCCGCATCGCGTCGGGATCGATGCTCGGGCCCGACACCCCCGTCGCGCTCCAGCTCCTCGAGATCACGCCGACGCTCGGCGCGCTCGAGGGCGTGAAGATGGAGCTCGACGACAGCGCGTTCCCGTTGGTCTCCGAGATCGTCTGCACCGACGACGCCGACACCGCGTTCGGCGACGCGGACGTCGCGCTGTTGGTCGGCGCGATGCCGCGCAAGGCCGGCATGGAGCGCGCCGACCTGCTCGAGGCCAACGGCGGCATCTTCAAGCCGCAGGGTGAGGCGCTGTCAAGGTCGGCCAAGCGCGACGTCAAGGTGCTCGTGGTCGGCAACCCGGCGAACACGAACGCGCTGATCGCGATGAGCAACGCTGCCGACCTCGATCCCGGCCGCTTCACGGCGATGACCCGGCTCGACCACAATCGCGCCATCAGCCAGATCTCCGCACGGCTCGGCGCTTCGGTCAACGACGTGAAGAGGATGACCATCTGGGGCAACCACTCCACGACCCAGTACCCCGACCTGTTCCACTGCGAGGTCGGTGGCCGCAACGCGTACGAGGCTGTCGGTGACCACGAGTGGGTCGATCAGTCGTTCATCCCGACCGTCGCCAAGCGCGGCGCGGCCATCATCAATGCCCGCGGCGCGTCGTCAGCTGCCTCGGCCGCGTCGGCCGCCGTGGACCACATCCGCGACTGGACGCTCGGCACGCCTGATGGCGACTGGGTCTCGATGGCGATCCCCTCCGACGGCAGCTACGGCGTACCCGAGGGCATCATCTCGAGCTTCCCGTGCGTGTGCCGCGACGGTGCGTACGAGATCGTGCAGGGCCTCGACATCGACGAGTACAGCCGCGGCAAGATCGACGCGTCCGCCGACGAGCTCGTGGGCGAGCGGGACGCGGTCGCCGGACTCGGCCTCGTCTGACCTCGAATGGGCTTCGCCGACCGGCGGAGCCCGATCGGCTGCGCCTTCGAGTTCGCTGTCTCTGCGTTGCTTCGACGCTCGCCCACCTCGGTGGTGTGACGTGTCGGCGGGTGAGATGAGCGGTGACGAGCATGCTCGAGACGCCGGATCGGCGGTGCTGCCGAGCTCGCCGGCTCTGCGTTGCTTCGACGCCCGCCTGCCTCGGTGGTGCGACGTGTTCGGCAGGTGAGATGCGGGGGTGGCGAGGTTGTTCGAGGCGCCGGATCGGCGGCGAGCCGTTGGGGTCGCAGCCTCCCGTGCTTGTCAGCTGGTGGGCTCGTCGCCCAGTTCGCCCCGAAGTCCGATCAGGAGGAATCGGAGGCCGGTCTCGAACGCGGCGTCGTCATCGTGCGTCGTCGCGTGGCCGTCGGTGAGCTGCACGAGCACGTGGCCGATCACGAAGCCGACGAACGAGTCGAGGATCCATGCTGCGGCGTGATCGTCGAAGCCGAACTCGACGAGTCGTTGCCGAGCCGCTGCGGTGGGTGCCGCGGTGAACAGTGAAGTCGGCAACCGGGTCGCGGCGAGCGCAGCCATGTTCGGGTGGTCGAGGAATGTCCGTCGGAGGTGCTGCGCGTAGTCGGCCAGCAGGTCCGCCGGAGACGACGATGCTTCGGTGCGATGCTCGTGCGGCAGCATCGTCTCGACCATCGCTTCCAGCAGCGCCGCCTTGTTGGGGATGTGGTGGTAGATCGACATCGCTTCGACCCCGAGCTCGCTCCCGAGTCGGCGCATGGTGAGCGCCTCGAGGCCGTCACGATCGACGATCTCGAGGGCGGCGTCGACGATGCCGGCCGTGTCGAGGCCCGGCGAGTCGTCGGCTTGGATGGCTCCCTCAGCCGTGAGCGTCGAGGTCACGGCCGAACACCGTAAGGCGAACGGTTTCGCTGCCCGCGGATCCCCGCCGGCGACCTTGCCAGCAAACACGACTTTCCAGGTCGGGTTTCAAGCCTCTAGTGTCGCGCCGATGAGCGAGAACTGGGGCTTCGAGACCAAGCAGATCCACGTCGGCGGCGACCCCGACACGGCGACCGGTGCGCGCGCCGTGCCGATCTACCAGACGACGTCCTACGAGTTCCGCGACACCGAGCACGCGGCGAACCTGTTCGGCCTCGCGGAGGTCGGCAACATCTACACGCGGATCATGAACCCGACACAGGGGGCGCTCGAGGCGCGTCTCAACGCGCTCGAGGGAGGTTGCACGACGGCGATCGGCATCCCGGGTGCGCTGGCCGTGTCGTCCGGCCAGGCCGCCTCCACGCTCGCCATCCTGACGCTCGCCGAGTCGGGCGACCATGTCGTCGCGTCGGCGTCGCTGTACGGCGGCACGTACAACCTCCTCCACTACACGATGCCGAAGATGGGCATCGAGGTGTCGTTCATCGACGATCCCGACGACCTCGACGCGTGGCGCGCGGCGGTGCAGCCGAACACCAAGGCGTTCTACGGCGAGGTGCTGGCGAACCCGCGCAACAACTTCTTGGACATCGAGAACATCGCCGACGTCGCACACGAGAACGGCATCCCGTTCATCGTCGACAACACCGTGCCGACGCCGTACCTCGTGCAGCCGATCAAGTGGGGCGCCGACATCGTCGTGCACTCGCTGACCAAGTTCTGCGGGGGGCACGGCACGTCGATCGGCGGCGCGATCATCGACGGCGGCACGTTCGACTACGGCGCGTCGGGTCGGTTCCCGAACTTCACCGAGCCCGATCCGAGCTACCACGGCCTCGCGTACTGGCCGGCGCTCGGCCACGGCAGCTTCATCCTGAAGGCGCGCGTCCAGCTCCTTCGCGACCTCGGCATGGCGATCTCACCGATGAACGCGTTCCTCGTCCTCCAGGGTCTCGAGACGCTGAGCCTGCGGATGGACCGCCACTGGGAGAACGCGCAGGCGGTCGGTGAGTACCTCGACGGTCACGCGCAGGTCACGAGCGTGTCGTACGCCGGCCTCGAGTCCAGCCCCTGGCACGACCGCACCCGCGTCTACGGCGGCGGCAAGGGCTACGGGTCGATCATCGCGTTCGACATCGAGGGCGGGCTCGAGGCCGGCAAGAAGTTCGTCGAGGCGCTCACCTTGCACAGCCACGTCGCCAACATCGGAGACGTCCGCAGCCTGGTGATCCAGCCGTCGACGACGACGCACAGCCAGCTCACTCCGGACGAGCAGGCCGCGACCGGCGTCACGCCGGGGCAGGTCCGCCTGAGCGTCGGCCTCGAGTCGATCGAGGACATCATCGCCGACCTCGACGCCGGGTTCGCCGCTGCGGCCGGCTGACAGCACCGCTCGTGCCGATACACCGTTCACCTGCGCTTCTTACACCGTAAGAGCCGCGTGCTCACTGCGCAGTGGTGCCGAAGGATGCCGGCGGCAGCGTCGTCGACCGGCTAGATCGGCGGACACTCGGGTCGCGGGTCGAGCGTGCAGTGATGTGTTCGGGTGGCGGGGCGTCGCAGAGCGACGCGGGTCGGGAGTCGCGCGTGCGGTGATGGTCGCCGATGGCGGGGCGTCGCGGGACGACGCGGGTCGGGAGTCGGGCGTGCGCTGATGGTGGTCGGTCGCCGGCGGACGGAGGTCAGCGAACGACGGTCTGCGCTGCGTTAGCGTTCCTCTGTGCTGCTCGCGACGCCACGTAGCGGCGTGCGGTCCCGGAACGATCTCTTTGCCGAGGTTGCCTGGACGCGTGTGCCTGCAACCACCGCCCCGGTGCGTTCAACTCGAAGCGTCGTCGAGCCGAAGAATTGTACGGCCCGAGTCGATCCGTCCAGGACCGTCCGCCAGAGATGACCACATGCCACTAACTCGACCTCGCACGACCGGGAACGCGGCGAGTCCGTCGCGCCGCTCGACCTCGCTGCGACTTGCGATCGTTGCCGTGCTCGTCATCTGGGTGTCGTTCGCGTTCGCCTCCGTCGCATCGGCGGCGCCGACCTTGTCGGTCGTGAAGACGTCGAGCGCCAACGGCGGGCCGGTGTACCCGGGCGAAACGATCACCTACACGATCGTGGTCACGAATTCCGGTCCGGATCCCGCACCCGCGGTCACGGTCACCGACACGCTGCCACCCGGCGTCACCTACGTCGGCGGGTCGGCGCAGAAGACCTACCCGTCGGGCACGGCGACCGGCTCGTTCACGCAGGACGTCGGAGCCGCGACGTTCGACACGGCCGGCCTCACCCAGACCTACACGGTCACGTCGGCCGACGTGCCGTCGGGCGCAACGCTCACGAGCTACGGCTTCACGACGACCGGCAGCACGACCGACTGGCTCTCCGACATCTCGCTCGCAGCGACCTACCCGAGCGGTACGGCCTACACGCTGCCCGCCGGCACGTTCGGGGGTGACGGTGCGGGCAGCTGGAACGAGACGCGAGGGCCGGGCCCGTTCGGTGGGCCTGCCGAGGGCGCCTACACGTTCGTGTGGGACGACGGCTTCAACGGTGTCGCCGGCGATGACAACACGATCAGTACGGCGGAGTTCACGATCGGCTACTCCTACCGCACGACCGCGACCGACGCTGCAGGCGCTCCGCCGTCGCTCGTCACCGCTGCGGACGCCATCACGCTCGGCGTCGGCGAGTCGATGACGATCACGTTCGACGTCGTCGTCGACGCTCCGCTGGCCGCCGGCATCACCGACCTGTCGAACTCGGTGACCGCGGACGCGACCGGCGCAACCCCGGTGGTGGCTTCGGTCACGGACGCGGTCGAGAACCCGCCGGCGCTGTCGGTCACCAAGGTGGACGGCCCCGACCCGGTACTCGTCGGTGACACGTTGACCTACACGCTGGACATCGCCAACGCAGGGACCGAGGCAACCAACGTCGTCGTCACCGACTCGCTCCCGTCGAACGTCAGCTTCGACAGCGCGACGTTCACGGTCGGAACCGGCGCGTGCTCGGAGTCGGGAGGGGTGGTGACGTGCACGATCGCGTCGCTGCCGGCGGGCGGGACCGCGCAGATCGAGATCGAGACAACCGTCACGGGACTGACCGGGTCCCAGACGGTGCCCTCCGCGGCGAGCCCGCTGCGAGTCGAGTCCGGCGGCTCGACGACCGGCCCTGCGTACCGCACCGAGGACTGGGTCGGTGACGACTCGCCGGCTGGCCCGGTGATCACGATCGCGGTGTCGGCCGGCAGCTTCACCGGCCCGGCAGACGCACCGTTCATCGCGGGTGGCCTCTTCGGCACGTTCGACGCCTACGACGACGTGTACGGGCTCGGCAGCCCGACCGGGGATCAGTCGTTCCAGCCGAGGCTGTTCTGGGACACGACGCCGGAATCGGGCACGCCGGCCTCCGACGACGGCGGAACCGGCATCCTCACGTTCGATTTCTCGGAGCCCGTCGTCGATCCCGTGCTCCACATCGATCGCCTCGGCGGATTCACCGGCACGACGAGCACGTCGGTGGTGCTGACACTGCTCGACGGGCTCACCTGGACCGAGCTCTCCGGATCCGTCGACTTCACCACGACGTCCACGACGGCACTTCGCGACGTCAACGAGGCCGGCAACGGCAACGCTGAGTGCGACAACTCCGGTGGTACGGCTTGTGGCACGTTGCGGATCGACGGCACGTTGACTCAGGTTCGGATGCAGTACGCCCCGGCGCCAGGGACGCTCGAGGGCCCCGGCGGCGACGAGATCGAGATCATCTGGGACATCGAGCCTCGGGCCGACGTCACCGTCGACAAGACGGCCGACGACATCATCGGGAACGAGGGCGACACGTTCACGTACACGGTGACGGTCGGCAACGAGGGCCCGAACACAGCGACGAACGTCAGCGTGGCCGACACCCTCCCGGCCGGCGTGACACTGACCGGTTCGAGTGCATCGCAGGGGTCGTTCGCGGGTGGCGTGTGGACGGTCGGACAGCTCGCCTCGGGCGCAAGCGCCACCCTCGACCTCACCGTGCAGATCGATGCCGGCGTCGGTGCGACGGTCCTGGAGAACACCGCTACCGCGACGAGCCTCGAGAGTGATGACGACCTCGTGAGCAACGTGGGTCACGTCTCGACCTACACGTGTCCGGCCGGGACCACGCCGAACGTCGTCCAGGTGACCTCGGACGCTCTCCTCGAGGTCGTGACGTCCGACAACGGAGCGCAGGGCTGCACCACGGTCGTCGATCCGGCGACGATCACCATCATCAAGGAGGCGAACCCGGCCGACGACGGCACGACGTTCGAGTTCACCGCATATGACGGCACCGGAACGGCCACCAACATCTTCGCCGGGCCCAGCTCGACGGTGACCCTCGACGACGACGGCACCACGGGTGGCCCCGGCGGCACGAACACCGACGGCGGCAACGTCGGCACGACGATCGATCTGTTCCCAGGGACGTTCGTCATCGCCGAGTCGGCGGTCGCGCTCTGGGAGGTCGGTGGCCTGGCGTGCACGAGCGACGGCGTCAGCAGCACGGTCGCGTACGGCGACTTCACAGGCGCCTTCGTCGGCAGCTTCACGAACAACGGCGACGACGCGTTCGCGACAGGGGAGGCGGCTGTCGAGATCAGGTTGGCGGAGGGCGAGAACGTCACCTGCACGTTCACGAACGACGCTCTGCCGGATGCAGCGGCCGATTCGTACACGACCGACGAAGACGTCGCGCTGAGCGTGACGGATCCGGCGCTGGGTCTGCTCGCCAACGATCGTCTGGGTGTCGAGCCGACGACGGTCACGGCATTCGACGCGACGTCGGCGAACGGCGGCACGGTGTCGGTCGGCGCCGATGGCACGTTCAGCTACGACCCGCCGGCCGACTTCTTCGGGACCGACACCTTCACGTACACGATCACCGATGCCAACGGGAACACGTCGACCGAGACCGTCACCATCACCGTGAACGACGTGAACGACCCGCCGGATGCAGTGGACGACACGGCGTCGACCGTCGAGGAGGCGCCGGTCGCCATCGACGTGTTGGCCAACGACTCCGACCCGGACGGCACACTCGACCCAAGCTCCGTGACGGGCGGCGACGGCGTGAACGGGTTGCTCGAGCCGTCGAACGGCTCGCTGTCGGTCAATCCGACGACCGGCGAGATCACGTACACGCCCGACCCGGGGTTCGTCGGGTCGGACTCGTTCGCGTATCGCGTCTGCGACGACGACGGCGACTGCGACATCGCGATCGTGACGGTGACGGTGTCCGACGAGGGCTCGCCCGATGCGATCGATGACACCGCCACGGTGGCGGAAGAGGCGGCCACGCCGGTTGTGGTCGACGCGTTGGCGAATGACGATCTGACCGATGATGCGACGTATCTGACCGGGAGCTTGGACACGACCGGCACCGCGGGCGCGGTGGTGGACAATGGTGATGGCACGTTCGACTACACGCCGGCGCCGGCGTTCGTGGGTGCCGACACGTTCACGTACACGATTTGTGATGACGACACGCCGACAGCGACGTGTGACACCGCGACGGTGACGGTGACGGTGACCGACGAGGGCTCGCCCGACGCTGTGGATGACACCGAGACCGTCGCGGAGGACACCGCCACGGCGACGGTGATCGACGCGCTGGCGAACGATGACCTGACCGATGACGCCACGTACCTGATCGGCTCGCTCGATACGACGGGCACGGCGGGGACGGTTGTCGACAATGGTGATGGCACGTTCGACTACACCCCGGCATCCGGCTTTTCGGGGACGGACACGTTCGCGTACACGATCTGTGACGACGACACGCCGACGGCGACGTGTGACACTGCCACGGTCACGGTGACGGTGACCGATGAGGGCAGCCCCGACGCTGTGGATGACACCGCGACGGTGGTGGAGGACACGACCGTGGCGACGGTGATCGACGCGCTGGCGAACGACGATCTGACCGACGACGCCACCTATCTCACCGGCTCGCTGGACACCACGGGCACAGCGGGCACGGTGGTGGACAATGGTGATGGCACGTTCGACTACACCCCGGCATCCGGCTTCGTCGGGACCGACAGCTTCTCGTACACGATCTGTGATGACGACACGCCGACGGCGACGTGTGACACTGCCACGGTCACGGTGACGGTGACCGATGAGGGCAGCCCCGACGCTGTGGATGACATCGCGACGGTGGTGGAGGACACGGCGACGGCGACGGTGATCGATGCGTTGGCGAACGACGATCTGACCGACGACGCCGCGTATCTC
>NZ_JASJCS010000012.1 GCF_030065885.1 Ilumatobacter sp.
CCCGGGCCCGATCGCGATCGCTGACCTCGACCGGCGTGACACCCCACGGCACGTGCCGGAGACGGCCGGGGTCGAACGCGAGGTCGACGAGCCGGTCGATCGTCGCTGTGCTCGGGCACAGCACGAGATCGGCGTCGCGGCAGCGGTCGAGGCCGGACCTCATGACACGTGCGCCGTGCCGGGTGAAGCGCTCGGGCGAAGCCACGAACGCCACGTCGTGGACCGTGACGACGTGGGCGGCGCCGGTCGCCGCCGGGATCGCCAGGGTCGAGTGGCAGACGTCGATCGGGCCCGTGGCGGCCTCGACCCGCGGCCAGCCGAAGCGGTTCCACGTCTCGTAGAGCCACGGCCGGGCGACGGGAAGGGCCGTGATCGGCACCGTGGGTCGATAGTCCCGGGCGGGTGGACGGCGGTGCCGGCCGGCGACGCCGACCAGCTCGACCTCGGTCGACTCGTCGAGTCGCCGACCGACCTCGAGCGCCGCGCGGGCGGTCCCGCCGGGGACGTCGTGCCAGCACTGCTCGAGGGTGTAGGCGACGCGGAGCGGCACGGCCCCATCATGCATCGCCGCCGCCGATCAGCCCGGGATGACGCCGGCAGCCACGGCCGGTTCGCGGTACGCCTCGGCGAGGGAGTCGATGGTCTCGTGCGCGTTGAGGCCGCTCGGGTTGGGCACCACCCACAGCACGGCCCCTTCGAGGTCCGCAGGCTGCTTGCCCATCGATGCCCGGGGCTGGCGGAACGCACTCCGGTACGCCGTGACCCCGGCGATTGCGACGACGCTCGGCCGGTGTTCGGCGACGAACGCTCGCAGGCGTTCGCCGCCGCTCCGGAGCTCGGTCGTCGACAGCTCGGATGCCTTCGCGGTCGTCCGATGGACGACGTTCGTGATGCCGATCCCGCGGCTCGTCAGGTGCGTCCGGTCGGCCTCGGTCATGCCGGCGCCACGGTCGACGTCGACGTCGACGATGCCGGCGCGTCGCAGCGCCGGATAGAACCGGTTGCCGGGGTGGGCGAAGTGGGTCTGGGTCGCCGCGGTCCAGAGCCCCGGGTTGATGCCGACGAAGAGCAGGCGCAGGCCCGGCGCGATCAGGTCGGGGACGGTCGCGTCGCGATACGACTCGAGCTGCTCGCGGGTGAAACCCATCACCGGCAGGGTACGGCCGGGGGGCAGCATGGAGACATGCCACACCCGTTCTGGCCGCTGTTCGACGTGGAGGTGCGCACGCCGCGCCTGACCTTGCGCTACGTCGACGACGACCTCGGCGTCGAGCTCACGCAGCTCGCGCTCGGCGGCATCCACGACCCTGACGTGATGCCGTTCGCCATGCCGTGGACCGACGTCCCCGACGACGAGCTCGGCCCCAACTCGTTCCGCCACTGGTGGTCGTGCCGCGCCGGGACCTCGGTCGAGCGGTGGAGCATCAACCTGGCGGTCATCGAGAACGACACCGTGGTGGGTGCCAGCGGCCTCGGCGCCGAGCAGTTCCCCACGACACGGTGGTTCGAGACCGGTTCGTGGCTCGGCATCGAGCACCAGGGCAGAGGGCTCGGGACCGAGCTGCGGCTCGCGACGTTGCACCTCGGGTTCCTCGGGTTCGACGCGCTCACGGCCGGCACGGGGGCGTACGCCGACAACGCGCCGTCGTTGGCGGTGACGGCCAAGCTGGGCTACGAACCGAACGGCGTCGAGCCGCACGAGCGGCGAGGCGAGCGGGCCGACATCCATCGGTTCCGGATGAGCCGCAACCACTTCCTCGATCGCGTCCGGCGCGAGGACGTCGAGATCAGCGGCGACGAGGCGGCACGGGCCTTCCTCGGCATCGCCCGCTGACCGAGCCGATCGGGCCGTCGTCAGCCCACGAGGCGGGCGACGAGCTCGCCGAGCGGCGCCGAGTAGTGCCGCAGCAGCGGGATCCCGGCCTCCCGCAGGGCGGCGTTGTCGAGCACGCTGTTGGCGGGCCGTGGTGCGGGGCGGGGCGGGTCGAGGTCGGCGGTGGCGACGGGACGGACGCGGGCCGGGTCCTCGCCGGCGGCAGCCACGATGTCGCGAACGAACTCGAACCAGCTCACGGCCCCCTGGTTGGTGACGTGGAACACGCCTGCCCGGCGTTCGTCCCCGAGCCGCAGCACCATCGGCGCGAGATCAGCAGTGAACGTCGGGCACCCGCGTTGATCGTCGACGAACGACAGCTCGCGGTGGTCGCCGAGCAGCCGCAGCACCGTCTTGACCATGTTGCTGCCGTGCTCGCCACACACCCACGATGTCCGGACGATCGTGGCCCGCGGACCTGCCGCCCGTTCGCCGGCGAGCTTGGACACGCCGTACGCGGACTGCGGGTTGGGCACATCGTGCTCGACGTACGGGCGCGCGAGCGTGCCGTCGAACACGTAGTCGGTGCTGATCTGCACGAGGTGCGCCCGACTCCGATGACAGGCCTCGGCCAGATGCCGCACGCCCTCGCCGTTGATGCGCATGGCACGGTCGGGGTCGGACTCGCACGCGTCGACGGCGGTCCAGGCGGCCGCGTTGACCACCACGTCGGGACGCGCCGACTCGACGACGTCGCTGACCGCGGCAGCATCCGTGATGTCGAGGGCCCCTCGATCGAACGGAACGACGTCGTGGTCGAGCGCGCGGCCGGAGCTCACCAGATCGTGGCCGAGCTGACCCGCGGCACCGGTGACCAGCACGCGCATCAGAGACCGGCGCGCTGCTTGAGCGGCTCCCACCAGTCGCGGTGGGTGCGATACCACTCGACCGTGTGCTCGAGACCGGCATCGAAGTCGCGCTCGAGGCGCCAGCCGAGCGCCGTGATCTTGTCGATCTCGACCGAGTACCTCCGGTCGTGACCGAGGCGGTCGGGTACCCACTCGATCGCCGACTCGTCGCGACCTGTCAGCGCCAGCAGGCGCATCGTGATGTCGCGGTTCGTGACCTCGTTGTGCGCACCGATGTTGTAGATCTCGCCGATCTCGCCGCGTTCGAACACGAGGTGGGCGGCGCGGTTGTGGTCCTCGACGTGGATCCAGTCCCGAACGTTGCCGCCGTCGCCCATCAACGGGACGGTCCTGCCGTCGAGCAGGTTGGTGGTGAACAGCGGGATCAGCTTCTCGGGGAACTGGTAGGGCCCGTAGTTGTTCGAGCAGCGGGTCACGACCACCGGCAGTCCGTAGGTCGTGTGGTAGCTGAGTGCGATCAGGTCGGATCCGGCCTTGGCGGCCGAGTACGGCGAGCGTGGTGTGAGCAGGTCGGTCTCGGCGAACGACCCGTGCTCGATCGACCCGTACACCTCGTCGGTCGAGATGTGCAGGAACCGCTGGACCTCGGCGCGCAGGGCGATGTCGCACAGCACGTTCGTGCCGAACACGTTCGTGTGCACGAACGCGTACGGGTCGGCGATCGACCGGTCGACGTGTGACTCGGCGGCGAAGTGCACGACGGCGTCGTGGCCCGGCAGGTGCTCGCTGACCGCGTCCTGATCGCAGATGTCGGCGTGCACGAACCGGCACCGGCGGTCGTCGAGCACGTCCTCGATGCTGGCGAGGTTGCCGGCGTACGTCAGCTTGTCGAAGACCGTGATCTCGTGGTCGGAGTTGGCGAGCACCCAGCGGACGTAGTTCGACCCGATGAAGCCCGCCGCGCCGGTGACGAAGAGCCTCACGCCCCGGCCTCCCGCAGGTCGGCGAGCGTGGCGGCGTCACGGTCCTTGCGCGAGATCTGTGCGGGGTCGTCGGGGTCGATCGACAGCGGCCAGGCGATGCCGAGCTCGCCATCGAGCGGTGTCACCGATCGCCCGGGCATCCCGGGCGACCACTCGTGATCGAAGCAGTAGACGTACTGGGCGACCTCGCTGAGCGACTGGAAGCCGTTGGCGACGCCCGGTGGAACCAGCACCTGCACGCCGGGCACGAGCGTCACCGACTCGACCGTGGCGAACGTCGGCGACGCGGAGCGGAGGTCGACGAACGCGGCATACACCTCGCCCGCGGCGACGGTCACGAGCTTCGTCATCGACTCGGCGTGCATCCCGCGCGCCGCGCCGCGGCGCGACTCGGTGACGTTGATCTGTTGGAACGCGGCGAGGGAGATGCCCGCCGACTCGAACGCCGAGCGGCGGAACAGCTCGCGGATGGTGCCTCGTTCGTCGGTCAC
Source organism: Ilumatobacter sp. (assembly GCF_030065885.1). Taxonomy (GTDB): domain Bacteria; phylum Actinomycetota; class Acidimicrobiia; order Acidimicrobiales; family Ilumatobacteraceae; genus Ilumatobacter. Next base: position 4,157 of record NZ_JASJCS010000012.1, read on the forward strand.
CTGCTTCGGGGTCGCGATCACCAACCCCTCGATGGCACCGGCGTGGGCGTCGAACTCGGTGACGTGGACGGCCATGTCGCTCACTCGACGTCGATCTGGCAGTGATCGCCGACCATCAACCGGAGGGCGCGGGGCTTCTGGCGCGAGCGCGCCACCCTGGCGTCGGAGCCGATGAGGCTGTCCTCGAGGCGCGGGATGTCGGTGATCGACGAGTCGTCCATCACCACGGAGTGCTCGATCTCGGAGTGGCGCACCTCGCAGTCGTTTCCGATGGCCGAGAACGGTCCGACGAACGAGTCGACGATCCGGCTGCCCGCCCCGATCGCGACCGGGCCCCGGATCGTCGAGTTGACGATCTCGGTCCCCGCACCGATGACGACGCGGCCCTCGATCGAGGAGGCGTCGTCGATCGAGCCCTCGATGTGCGTCTCGATCTTCTCGAGCAGGAGGCGGTTCGCCTCGAGCAGCGGCGTGAGCTTGCCGGTGTCGATCCACCAGCCGCTCAGCAACTCGCACCGGACGCGTTCGCCGCGATCGAGCAGCCACTGGATCGCGTCGGTGATCTCGAGCTCGCCGCGGGGCGAGGGCTCGATGGCGGCGACCGCATCGTGCACCCGCGACGTGAACAGGTACACACCCACGAGGGCCAGGTCGGATGGTGGGTCCTCGGGCTTCTCGACGAGTGCGACGACGCCGCCCGACTCGTCGAGCGTGGCGATGCCGAACCGGTGCGGATCGGGGACCTGCTTGAGCAGGATCTGCGCAGCCGGGGGCTCCTCGCCAGCCCGGGCAGCCTCGAACGCCCTCACGAACGCGGCCAGGTCCTGTTCGAGCAGGTTGTCGCCGAGGTACATCACGAAGTCGTCGTCGCCGAGGAACTCGCGCGCGATCAGGACGCAGTGAGCGAGCCCCAGCGGCGCGTCCTGCGGGATGTAGGTGATCGACGCGCCGAACTGCGTACCGTCGCCGAGATTGCTCGTGACCTCGGCGCGGGTGTCACCCACGATGACGCCGATCTCCTCGATCCCGGCCGCGACCATCGCGTCGATGCCGTAGTGGAGGATCGGCTTGTTGGCGACGGGAACGAGTTGCTTGGCCCGCGTGTGCGTGATCGGGCGCAGCCGCGTGCCGGCGCCCCCGGCGAGAATCAGGGCTTTCATGCGGGCCCGAGCCTACGAGCTGGGGCGACGGACGGCGGGAACACCGTCGCCGGCTGTCGGTGCTAGAGCCCGGCCCCGGAAGCCGGGGCCGCCGCCTCGTCGGGCACCGTCGAGCCGGTCTCGAACTCGGCGGGTGCCGGGCCGTCGCCGCGGAAGTAGGCCAGCAGGATCTCGGAACCGTCGCCGAGCCGGAGCACCGAGGCATCGCCCACGGTGTCGTTGACGACCGGTAGCGAGTAGGTGCGGAGCCCTTCTTCGGCGGCCTGGCGGAGCGCCTCGCCTGCCTTGATCGGGTCGAGGCGATCGTCGATCCTGACCGAGTCGACGACCGCCTCGATCACGTCGCCCGAACCGAACGGAGACGAGCGCAGCCGGCGCAGCGCGCCGTCGACCGCCGCCCGCATGAAGAGCTGCTGCCGCTCGATCCGACCGAGGTCGGCACGGGGATCGAGCCGCCAGTCGGTGCCGTCCCATTCCTCGTAGTATCGGCTCCGCGCGAAGGCCAGGGCCTGCAGCCCGTCGAGATCCTGGCACCCCGGATTGAGGGACAGACCGCTGTTGACGTCGCGGGCGGCGAACCCGACGCAGACCTCGACGCCGCCGAGGTCGTCGATGATGTTCTTGAACCCCTGGAAGTCGACCTCGACGTAGTGGTGGACCGGGATGCCGAGCGACTGCGTCACGGTGGCGGCGAGCTGCTCGGGGCCGTCGTTGAACGCCGAGTTGATGCGGTTGGAGCGGCCCGTCCCTGCGACCTCGACCCACAGGTCGCGCGGCAGGCTCATCAGCGCCGCGCCACCGTTGCGCTCTTGGCGGAGGATCATGATCGTGTCGGCGCGCTGACCACCCACGTCGGACGTGTCGCCGATCACGGCTGAGTCGTCCGACGTCGGGTCGGCGTTCTCCCGCGAGTCCGAGCCCACGAGCAGGTAGTTCTCGGCCGGGTACTCGATCGTCTCGTCGTCCTCGTCGGGTACCTCGGCGAGGACCGACTGGAGGCCCTCGATGCGCTCGACGTCGTCGGTTCGTTCGTCGGCTGCACGCAGGACGCCGCGCGCCCCCACCACGCCGATGACCGAGGCGATGACGATCATCCACGGCAACGGCGAGCCGCGTCGACGGCGGCGCGGCGCGCGGATCGGCGGTTCCTGGGGGGACACCGGCGAAACGGTACCGGCCGCAGCGGCGATGTTGGCGTCAGGGCGCGCCGTCGAGGTGCTCGTCGGACGCGGTCAGCCGGCGCTCCGGAGATGCACGACGTCGCCGACGTCGATGCTGTGGGTGACGGCACACTCGTCGAGCACCCGCAATCGGCCGTCCCGATCGACGTCGAGGGCACGCCCGACGAGCTCGCCGTCGGGCCGAACGACACGGACGCGACGGCCGATCGTGCCGAGCAGCTCGCGGTACCGCGGGTACACGTCGTCGGGCAGGTCGTCGAACGCGACCAGCAGGGCGGCGAGCACGTCGAGGGGGCCGATGCCCGACCCGAGCTTCGCAGCGTCGTCGGGCGCCCAGCCGACGTTGAGCCCGAGACCGACCACGACCCCACCGTCCGGGCACCGCTGCGCCAGGATGCCGGCGAGCTTCCGATCCCCCACCAACACGTCGTTGGGCCACTTCAGGTCGGCCGCGACACCCGCACATCGCTCACTGGCCGCGACCGCCGCCACACCGACCCGCCGGGTGAGGTCGTGGGCGTCACCGGCGACGTCGCTGAACAGCAGCGACACGAGCAGGTTGGTGCCCGGAGGCGCGTCCCACCGGCGGTCGAAGCGCCCGCGGCCGGCCGTCTGGTGGTCGGTGACCAGCACCGTCCGGTCGCCGGCCTCACCAGCCGCCGACGCCGCGACGAGGTCGGCGTTCGTGCTGCCGGTCTCGGCGACGTGACGGACCGTCCAGCCGGGCGGCCACGTACGTCCGGGCCCGTTCGGTGCCGGGCCGTCGGGTCGGGGATGGTTCGTCGGGTCCACGCCACCTACATTGGCAGCCGTGCTGAAGAAGATCCTGATCGCCAACCGTGGCGAGATCGCCGTGCGCGTGATCCGAGCCGCCCGAGAGCTCGGCATTCAGACGGTCGCCATCTACTCCGAGCTCGATCGCAACGCCCACCACGTGCGGATGGCCGACGAGGCCTACGCGCTCGGGGGTCAGACCGCGGCCGAGAGCTACCTCAACACCGAGGCGATCCTGGGGGCGATCCGCCAGAGCGGCGCCGACGCCGTCCACCCCGGGTACGGCTTCTTCTCGGAGAACGCCGACTTCGCCCGCGCCATCATCGAGCTCGGCGTGACCTGGATCGGGCCGCCCCCCGAGGCGATCGACGAGATGGGCGACAAGGTGTCGTCGCGGCTCGCGGCGCAGCGCGGCGGCGCACCGATCGTGCCGGGCACGACCGAGTTCGCCCAGGGTCCCGACGAGATCCGCGACTTCGGCAACGAGCACGGGTGGCCCATCTGCATCAAGGCCGCGTTCGGCGGCGGCGGTCGGGGTATGAAGGTCGTCGAATCCGCCGACGACGTCGCCGAGGCCATGGCCTCCGCCCAGCGGGAGGCCAAGTCGTTCTTCGGTCGTGACGAGGTCTACGTCGAGCGCTACCTGACCTGGCCGCGCCACGTCGAGGTGCAGATCGTCGGCGATCAGCACGGCAACGTCGTCTGGGTCAGCACCCGCGACTGCTCCGCGCAGCGGCGTCACCAGAAGCTGATCGAGGAAGCACCGGCACCCGGCCTGCCCGACGGCGTCGAAGACGCCATGGGCGAGGCCGCCGTCAAGGCAGCCGAGGCGGTCGGCTACCACAACGCCGGCACGGTCGAGTTCATCTATCAGGACGGCGAGTTCTTCTTCCTCGAGATGAACACGCGGTTGCAGGTCGAGCACCCCGTGACCGAGGTGATCACGGGGATCGACCTGGTCGAGTGGCAGATCCGCGTCGCGGCGGGCGAGCAGCTCCCGATGACGCAGGACGAGGTCGCGGCCCGCCGCTACGGCCACGGCATCGAGGTCCGCATCAACGCCGAGGACCCCGCCGGGGGCAAGTTCCTGCCCGCCCCCGGTCCGATCACGAAGCTGATCGCGCCCGACGGCTTCGGTGTGCGGTTCGACTCGGGCTACGAGGCCGGCGACGAGATCAGCCAGTACTACGACAACCTCGTCGGCAAGGTCATCGTGTGGGCCCGCGACCGCGACATCTGCATCGCCCGCACGATCCGCGCCCTCGAGGACATCGTTGTCGAAGGCGTCGCCACCACGGTCCCGGCCGATCTCGCGATCCTGCGGCACCCCGACTTCGCAGCGGTCGAGCACTCGACCAAGTGGGTCGAGCAGACGCTCGACCTGTCCGGCCTGGCACCGATCGCGCACGCAGGCGACGAGGACGCGGACGACGAACCGCTGGTCGAACGTTCGACGATGGTCGAGGTCAACGGCAAGCGCTTCTCGGTCAAGCTCTGGGTGCCCGAGACCGTCGGGGTGGCGGCGGCGCCCGCGAAGGCGAAGAAGAAGCGCGCCGCGGGCGCGGGCTCGGGCGGTGGCGCCGGCTCGGGTGAGGTCACCGTGCCGATGCAGGGCACGATCGTCAAGGTGCTGGTCGAGGTCGGTCAGGCGGTCGAGGCCGGCGAGGGGGTCGTCGTGCTCGAGGCGATGAAGATGGAGAACCAGATCAACGCCGACACGGCCGGCACCATCGCCGAGATCAAGGTCGCACCGGGCGACACGGTCGGCGGCGGCGACGTCGTCGTCGTGATCGGCTGACCGTCCGTGATCGCCTGATCACTCGAGCGTCCAGCGCGTCAGCGTGACGACCACGTCGTCGTGCTGACCGAGCGCGATCGAGCCGGCCACCACCGCGCCGACCGCGAACGCCACGACGGCGGCGCCGAACACCACACGATCCGACGGTTCGACCACACGGTGGATCAACGCGACCCCCGCGACGGGCACCATCGCGCCCAGCATGTACGCGGACATCGGGATCAGCTGGCCGCCGATCCCGTCCTGTGCGCCGTTGAGGATGTCGCCGAGCTCGACGCCGACACACGGCCGCCACCACAGCGTGGCCACGAACGTCACGACCCCTGCCAGCGCCGTCTGCGTCCGCTGGTCGTGCAGCCGCTCGACTCGCGACCGTGGCCCCCACACCAGCACCGCGAGGAGCGCGATGACGGCGATGCCCGACACGCGGAGCGCCCAGCCGTCCAGGACGTACCAGTTCCCGGCGAGCAGCCAGCCGCCGACCACGCCGGCGACGACGACGGCAGCGAGCGCCTGCCAGCGCGATCGCGCCGTCACGACCGCGATCGTCGCCGGGGCGATCAGCAGGAACGTGCACGGTTGCGTCGTGGCGCGAACCGCCTCCGCGAACGGGCCGACGACCGCGACGCCGACCACCGCTCAGGCCGGTTCGGCGAGCAGGGCCTGCACGGCGGCGTCGATCTCGGCGTACCGCCCCTCGCCGATGTGGTCGTAGCGGATGTGGCCGTCTCGATCGAGGAGGTAGATCCGGGGCCAGTGGCCGCGACGTCCCTCCTGCCAGAAGTGGAACGTCCGCTTGGTGGTGTCGAGCACGATCGGCCAGGTGACGCCGAGCTCGCCGGCGGCCTCGACGATGTTGTCGACCTCGGCCTCGTAGGAGAACTCGGGCGAGTGGATGCCGACGATCTCGAAACCCTGATCGGCGTACTTCGCGTACATGTCGGACATGGCATCGAGGGTGTTCTTGCAGTTCCGGCAACCGAACGTCCAGAACTGCACGGCGACGACGTCGCCTCGCAGCTCCTCGAGCGACGTGACGTCGCTCTGCAGCCAGCCGTCGATCTCGAGCAGCTCCGGGTGGAGACCGCGGTCCGGCAGTTCGGGTGGAGCGACGGCAGGGACGATGAGATCGGGTTCGGGCAGCGCCTCGCCCGCGACCGGAGCGGGTGGGGCCGCCTCGTCGGTCGAACCTCCGCTCAACACGACCGCACCCACGATCGCCGCCAGCGCGACCAGGCCGATCGCGGCGAGCGTGCGAGGGCCTGCAGGCATGACGCCAGTGTCGCGGCCACTCGCCGCGGGCGCCACCGGACTGCGCTTACGAAATCCGAAACACTCCGTGCGAGCGCAGGCCGCCTACTCGGCCGCTTCGGCGAGCGCCTCGCTCAGCGCCGGGTGCACGAGGAGGCTCTCGACGATGTCGTTGACCCGCAGGTTCGCGGTGACTGCGAGCGCGATCACCGAGATCAGCTCGGCAGCGTGGCGACCGACGATGGAACCGCCCAGCACGACGCCGGTGGCCGGGTCGGAGATGATCTTCACGAATCCGCGCGGATCGTTGTTGATCTGCGCCTTCGCAGTGGTGGCGAAGGGGACCTTCGTGACGCGGATCTTGCGTCCCTCGGCGAACGCCTCGGCCTCGGCCAGACCGACGTCGGCGATCTCGGGTTCGGTGAAGATCGCCGATGCGGCCTTGTCGTAGTCCAGGTGGCGGTGCTCGATGGTGTGCAGGCCCATGACGTGCTCGGCGACCTTGCGGCCCTGCATGGACGCGACCGACGACAAGGGGAGCTTGCCGCTGACGTCGCCCGCGGCGTAGATGTGCTTCTGGTTGGTCACGCAGTGGTGGTTGATCGGGATGTAGCCGCCGTCGGTGACGACCCCGGCGGCGTCGAGACCGAGCGACTCGGTGTTCGGCACCGAGCCGATCGCGAGCACCGCGTGACTCGACCGGACGCTGCGTCCGTCATCGCACCGGACGATCACACCGTCGCCGTCGGGATCGCGATCGATGCGCTCGGCGCGTGCGCCCTTCAGCAGCTTCACGCCCCGAGCGACGAAGTCGTCCTCGAGGACACCGGCGACCTCGGGGTCCTTGCCGGGCAAGACGTGCTGCCGGCTGACGACCAACGTGACCTCGGCGCCGAACGACGAGAACATGTGCACGAACTCGACGCCGGTGACGCCCGATCCGACCACGGTGACGCTCTCCGGGAACGACTTGGGCGGGTAGCAGTCACGGGTGGTCAGGATGCGATCGCCGTCGGGCGTACACCAGTCGGGCACGCGCGGCCGCGAGCCGGTGGATACGAGCGCGGTGTCGAACTCGATCTCCTCGGTACCCTCGGGCCCGTCGACGAGCACCGTGTGGGGGCTGGTGAACCGGCCGACGCCGTTGACGATCCGGACGCCCTGGCTGTCGAGCAGCTGGATGATGTCGCGCTGCAGGTGGGCCTTGATGTCCTCGATGCGCGTCGTCAGCGCCTCGATGTCGACGCCTGCCTCGGCGTGCTCGAGGCCCATGCCGCTGACGCGACGCGTGAAGCTCATCGCGCCGCCGGTCGCGATCATCGCCTTCGACGGGATGCAGTCCCACAGGTGGGCCGCACCGCCGAGGACATCCCGCTCGACGACGGTGACCTCGGCGCCGAGCCGCGCGGCGTAGGTGGCGGCCTGGTGTCCGGCGGGACCGCCGCCGAGGATGACGAAACGCATGTCGACAGGCTACGACCCGTGCGGGTGGTCGTGGTGCGAATGCACCATCCCCTCGCCGCCGGCCGTCAGCACGCCGGCGCCGACGGGGCCGGGCTGCGCGTCCTCGGTGAGCGGGTTGACGATGTTCGGGCAGTACGTGGACGGGAACGAGATCTGGTCGCGGGGCTCGCCGACCCACTCGAAGTGCATGCCGTCGGGCCGGCGGAAGTTGCCGCCCCACGCGAATCCGTGCTTGCGGAAGATCCGGACGACGCGGCAGTCCATCTGCGGCACGCACCCGTTGCAGTTCGACTGGGTGTTCGTGTCGAGCGCCATGCCGTAGGTGTGGCGCGACAGGAACCCGCTCGTGCGGCTGTACCGCGGCACGTAGCAGCCGCCCGCGGAGTTGGCGTTGGCGACGTCGATCGCACCGGCCAGACCCGCCGCGGCGACCTCGGCGAGCGCCGCGCGCAGTGCGGGCTCGACCTGGACGTGGCAGCGCGCCCGGATGCGGATCGTCTCGTTGAGCAGCACGCGCCCGGGAGCGAGGTTCGCCGCTTGCCACGTCGGGTGCATCGAGATGCTCCCGTCGGCCGTGAGCGTGTACCAGGGCTCTCCCAAGGCGACCTTCGTGCGCGCGGTGCTGAGGGTGTCGTCCGGGTCTGGTGGGTCCCAGCTGCGGTTGACCTTCGTGTCGCGCCGGGTCAGGAGGCCGACATCGGCGACGGCGTCGTCGAACGCCTGGCGATCGTCGATGTCCCAGACGACGACGCGCGTGTCGGCGGTCGCACCGAGTCGTTCGGCGACGTCGAACGTGAAGACGAGCTCGGCCCAGCCGATCTGGTCGTACGAACGGATGCCGGCGACGGTCAAGGGGACGACCGAGCCGGTCCTCGACTGCATGACGACCACGTCGCCGACCTGGGCCCCGGTGATCGACGCCGTGACCTCGTTCATGACGACCGAGTCGGGCGTCAGCACCTGGGACACGTCGGCACCCATCACGCCGCCCACCGCGCCGTCGGGCAGCGAGATGTACACCATCGGGATCAGGTAGCCGGCCGGCGGCGCATGGACGGTGGCACCGTTGCGGGTCATGCGCTGCATCCCGAGCGAACCGCTGCGGCTGGTCGAGGCGGTGGCGCCGACACGTCGCGCCGCGGCGTCGGTGAGGTCGATGACCTCCCGATCGACGTCACCGACGTCGAACACGACGGCAAGGTCGCCGATCGGCTGCACGGCACGTACTGCCGGCACATCGACCTCGGCCGCCCGGTCGACGCCGTTCGCGAGGGCGTAGACCGATGCAGCGCCGGCGAACGCCGCGACGGCAGCGAGCGCGGCGGCGCGAGTGGTCGACAGTCGGGCGGACATCCGGGACATCGTACGGACAGATCGGCAAGTCAGGGTGGCGGCCGGAGGGTCAAGGACTACCGTCTGGTGCTCGTGGACGAGCCGACCGACACCCCTGACGACCAGCACACCGGCAGTGGCCTGGTCGCGGAGAAGGCCAGGCGGCTCCACCGCATCGCCGAACTGCGCGAGCGCGGTGACGAGCCGTACCCGTACCGGTTCGACCGGTCGCACACGCTCGGGGAGGTCCGCGGCAAGTGGGGCGAGCTCGAGGCCGGGACCGAGACCGAGCACGAGGTCGCCATCGCCGGCCGGGTGATGTTGAAGCGAGACTCGGGCAAGCTCGTCTTCGCGACCGTTCGCGATCGTTCGGGCGATCTGCAGCTGTTCATCTCGAAGGCGGTCATCGGCGACGACGCGTTCGAGGACGTCAAGGCGCTCGACCTCGGCGACTGGGTCGGTGTGCAGGGCACGGTCATGACCACACGCAAGGGCGAGCTGTCGGTCAAGGCATCGACGGTCGAGCTGCTCGCCAAGGCGATCCGACCGTTGCCCGACAAGTGGCACGGCCTCACCGATGTCGACACCCGGTTCCGGCAGCGCTACGCCGACCTCATGATGAACGACGAGGCGCGGCGCGTGTTCGAGGTCCGCCACGAGGTGATCTCGAGCTTCCGGCGCACCCTGCACGCCGAGGGCTTCATCGAGGTCGAGACGCCAGTGCTGCACCACGAGCCGGGCGGTGCCCATGCGCGCCCGTTCGTCACGCACCACCACACCCTCGACCTCGAGCTCCACCTGCGGATCGCACTCGAGCTGCACCTCAAGCGGCTGATCGTCGGCGGACTCGAACGCGTCTACGAGATCGGCCGGATCTTCCGGAACGAGGGGATCTCGACCCGCCACAACCCCGAGTTCACGATGATGGAGCTCTACCAGGCGTTCGCCGACTGGAACGAGATGATGGACATCACCGAGCGTCTGATCGTGCAGGGCGCACGCGATGCGATCGGCACGACCGTCGTCGAGATCCGCGGCGAGACGGTCGACCTGGCCGACCCCTGGCCCCGCATGGCCATGGTCGACCACGTGTGCGAGACACTGGGCCGCGAGGTGCACCCGTCGCAGCCGGTCGAGGACCTCCGCAGGCTGGCCGACGAGCAGGAGGTGCCCTGGGAGGAGCACTGGGGCGGCGGCAAGCTCGTCGAGGCGCTGTTCGAGAAGCGCTGCGAGCACGACATCGTCCGGCCGACGTTCGTGACCGGTCACCCGACCGAGATCTCGCCGCTCGCACGCGCCGACCGCGACGATCCCTGGCTCACCGAGCGCTTCGAGCTGTTCATCGACTCCCGTGAGATCGGCAACGGCTACAGCGAGCTCAACGACCCGGTCGAGCAGCGCCAACGGTTCGAGGACGAGCAGGCGGCCAAGGAGGCCGGCGATTCCGAGCGTGGCACCGTCGACGAGGACTACCTGCGGGCGCTCGAGTACGGCATGCCGCCGACCGGTGGGCTCGGCATCGGCATGGACCGTGTGGCGATGCTGCTCGCCGGCGTCGACAGCATCAAGGAAGTGATCCTCTTCCCCACCCTCCGCCCAGAACAGGAGCCGCACTGATGACACGGATGGCATGGGGAGCCGGGCTCGCCACCGAAGCCGCCGACGGCACCACGCTCGACTGCTGGTACCGCTGGTTCGACTGGGGCGAGTTCGGAGACGACGACATGGTCGCCAAGTACCCGGACCTCGACGAGCAGCTCGGGTTGCGTGAACAGCGCGACGAGGTCCGCAACGTGACGGTGCGCCCGGTCCGCATCACGATCGACGTCGACGAGCCACCCGCCTCGCCAGCCGACGGCTACCTGCGCCTGCACTTGCTCTCCGGCCGCCTGGCAGCGCCGCGGACGATCAACGTCGACGGCATGTTCGGAGCGCTCAACAACGCGGTGTGGACGAACCTCGGGCCGATCGCAGTGAACGAGCTCGACGACGTTCGACTGCGCGTCAAGCAGGCCGGGGACGTGCTGCACGTCCACGGCGTCGACAAGTTCCCGCGCATGCTCGACTACGTCGTGCCGAGCGGCGTGCGCATCGCCGACGCCTCCCGCGTCCGGCTCGGGGCCCACCTCGCCGACGGCACCGTCGTCATGCACGAGGGGTTCTGCAACTTCAACGCCGGCACGCTGGGCACCTCGATGGTCGAGGGCCGCATCTCGGCCGGAGTGGTCGTCGGCGACGGCAGCGACGTCGGTGGCGGAGCGTCGATCCAGGGGACGTTGTCGGGCGGCGGCAAGGAGGTGATCTCGATCGGTGAGCGCTGCCTGCTCGGCGCCAACGCCGGCATCGGCATCAGCCTCGGCGACGACTGCGCGGTCGAAGCCGGCCTGTACATCACCGCGTCGACGCCCGTCACGACCCCCGACGGCGTCGTGAAGGCCCGCGAGATCTCCGGCATCAGCGGCACGCTGTTCATCCGCGACGGCCAGACCGGCAAGGTCATCGCCCGCCCCCGCACCAAGAGCTGGGGCGAGCTGAACGAGGCGCTCCACACCGGGCACTGAGTGTTCGGGCTTCGCACGCGCTCGGGCTGGTAGCCCTCGCCTGGCCGGAGCTGACGGGCTCGCTGCGCTGCGCTCCTCGCCTCCCCGCCTGGGGGAAGCGCGGTCGACCGGCGCGACATGTCCAGCTCCGCCTGACCGAGCTCGCATCTCCGCTCTGCTCCGACGCTCACCCACCTCGTTGGCGCGACGCGGTCGGTCCGCGAGATGACCGCTCGAGCACAGAGTTCCCTGTCGGCACCAGCATCGGGACGGCTGCGGGCTCGATGGCGATACTGGGCGCATCGAGCCGTGACGAGAGCGCCGGGCACATCTCGTCACAGGTGGCGGGCGTACCAGGCTGGGCGCGGTGCCGGCGGCGATACTGGGGCGATGGTCGAGGGGCGACGGCGCGGGTGGGCGCTGGCTGCGTTCGGGATGTTGATGGTCTCGACCGACTCGTTCTTCATCCGCCAGGCCGACTTCGACTCGTGGACCATCGCGTTCGTGTTCGGCGTGGCGTCGACGGTCGTTCTCTCGCTCGTCTACGCGTTCACGGCGCCCGAGTCAGCCGTCTCGGCGTTCCGGAGGGCGCCGCGCCCGTTGCTCACCGTGGCCGCGCTGGCCAGCGTCAGCCAGATCTGCTTCACCGCGGCGGTCAACAACACGAGCGTCGCGAACGTCGTGGTGATCGTGGCCTCGACGCCGATCTTCGCAGCCGTCCTCGCGTGGCTCCTGCTGCGCGAACGGACCGACCGGCGCGTCGCGGTGGCGATCGGCGTGACGGTCGTCGGCATCCTGGTCGTCGTCAGCGGATCGTTCGGTGCCCCGACGCTCGACGGCGACCTCCTCGCACTGCTGGCGATCATCTCGTTCGCGACGAGCGTCGTCGTGTGGCGCCGGCACCCCGAGCTGAGCCGGCCGCTCGCATTGGCGGCGAGCTCCGCAACCATGGCGCTGATCACCGCACCGCTCGCGTCGATCGGTGATGCCCCGGCGCGCGTCTTCGTCGCGGCCGGACTGATGGGACTCGTGTTCAACCCGATCGGCCGGGTCGCCTACACGACCGCCACGAGGTTCGCACCGGCTGCCGAGGTGGCGCTCTTCGGGCCGGTCGAGACGGTCGCCGCGACCACCTGGGCGTGGATCTTCTTCTCGGAGCGTCCGTCGGCTCGGACCGTGATCGGTGGCGTCATCGTGATCGGCGCCGTGCTCTACGGCACCGTCGGCCGCGGCGCGACGAGGGAGGCCGCTGCGACGAGTGACCCGGCCACGACCTGACCGGGTCGCCGGTCGGCGTGCGGGTCAGCCCTCGCCGGACTCGGGCTGCATCACCGAGACCGCAGCGCCCTGCGGGTCCATCATCGCGGCGAAGCGTCCGACGCCGGGGACCGAGATCGGCTCGGCGAGCAGCGCCGCACCGTGCTCCTTGGCGAGCGCCACCGTCGCATCGCAGTCGTCGACGGCGAAGTAGACGCCCCAGAAGGCGGGCATGCCGTCCATCGGCGGCTTCATCGCACCGGCGATCGACTCCTCGGGGCCCTTGCCCTCGGTCGAGTAGACGACGTACTCGCCATTCGGCATCGGCATCGTGGTCGCCGTCCATCCGAACACCGCCTCGTAGAACGGCGCCACGGCAGCCGGATCCGGTGTGATGAGCTCGTTCCAGATCAGGGCGCCGTGCTCGTTGACGACCCCTGCGCCGATGTGGTCCCTCGCCTCCCACATGCAGATCCCGGCGCCGGCGGGATCGACGATCACCGCCATCCGGCCGGCGTCCATTGCGTCCATCGCCGGCTGCGCCACCTGGCCGCCGGCCGGCTCGACCTTCACAAGGGCCGCGTCGAGGTCCTCGACGGTGACGTAGCTCGACCAGCACGGCGGCATCCCCGCCTCGGACATCTCCTCGCTCAGCTGCATCATCCCGGCCGCGGCGTCATCACCCTTGGAGCACATGATGTACGTGCCCCGTTCGCCTGCGGACTGCTCGTCGTAGGACCAACCGAACAGCGCGCCGTAGAACTCCCGCGACGCGGCCGGGTCGGGCGTGGCGAGGTCGACCCACGACGGCGTCCCGTGGACATAGCTGGTGACCTGAGGCATGACGGTTCCTCTCAGAGATGGGGTGGGAGTTCGACGCTACTGAGGGCCAGGAATCGGGGCAAGGGGCCGGTCGCACGACACCGGCCGTTCACCTCGGCGCCACGAACTCGACACCTTCGCGGAGCAGCGAGCGCCACCGGCGGCGATCCCGCTCGGGAACCGACAGCCACTCCTTGAAGACCTTGCCGGCAGGTGCGAACGGCTGGCCGACGCCCTGCTCGATGAGCTCGTCGACGCGCGCTCTCGGCAGCTTCACGACCATGCCCGAACCCTTGAAGTCGACCAGCCCGAGGAACTCGCCCGACACTCGTGCGCACCGGCCACCCATGATCGTGCCCTCCTCGATGCGGCTGTCCTCCAACTGGAGCTCGTCGATGAGCTCCCAGAACACGCTCTCGTCGGTCTGCGGCATGATCAACCTCTCGTGACGTTGGCGACCAGCCAACGGTGGACGGGGAGCAGGGCGTCGAGGTGGTCGACGCACCAGTCGGCGAACTCGGGCGCTCCGACCGAGTCGGGCAGGTCGTCGACGAACCGGATCTGGAAACCGGTGCGGCGGAGCAGGTCGGCCCGCGGGTGGTCGGCGTTCCAGGGCGACGGGACCTTCTTGACCTGGTCGCCGGCGACCTCGGCGCCGCGTCGGTCGACGAGCGCACCGATCGCCTCGGCGAGCGCTTCGCCGGCGTCACCGCCGACCGCTTCGCGCCACCGGTCGCGCACCTCGGGCGTGAATCCGATGCCGCTGGCGAACCCGGCCCGGTGGGCGTCGATGCGGATCCACAGGATCGGCGACGTCTTCTTGTCGTCGCCCTCCCAGGTGGTCATCATCGCGTAGTCCTTGTAGCGGGGCGCGCCCGGGCCCGCGAACCGCAAGTCGTTGTGGAGCGGCGAGACCGACCCGCGGGCAGCGACGGTCAGCTCGGCGTCGAGACGGTCGGCGACCTGGGCGATCAAGGCCGCCGCCGGCTTGGTCAGGCCGGCACCGAGCTGGGCCTTGTGTGCGCCGTAGGTCTCTGCGTCCCAGGTCGAGAGCTGGTCGAGCAGCGCGACCGCGTCGGGGTCGAAGCCGGTGAAGGTCACGTCGACACCGCCGACGCCCGCGCGGCGAGACGCTCGATGAACATCGTCCAGCCCTCGGTGTGCTGCGCGGCCATCTCGGCGGTCAGACCCTCGTGGCGGACTCGTACCCTCGTCGCTGCGTCGAGGGCGTCGAGCTCGATCGTGACGACGCTGCTGCCGCGCGGCACCGGGAAGCCACCCCGCTCCCATCCGAAGGTGAACACCAGGCGCCGCATCGGTGTGACCTCACGGATCTCACCGGCGACCACCCAGCCGCTGTCGTGCGTCCAGCGGATGGCGCCACCGGGCCGGAGATCGACCTCGGCCTCGATCGACATCCACTGGTTGAGGCCCTCGGCCGAGCTCAGCAGCGGCCACACGACGTCGACGGGAGCCTCGATCACTCGGTCGCAGGTGGCGAGGTTCACGACGCTGCGCTCCGCCGCGCGGCACGACGCTCGGCGACGTCGGCCAGCACGTCGAGGTTCTTCGACCAGTAGTCCTCGAAGAACCGTTGCGCCTCTCGCAAGGCAGCATGATCGGCCCGGTACAGCCGGCAGCGACCGCGCTGCTCGACCGACACCAGCCCGGCCTCCCGCAGCACGCCGAGATGCTGGCTCGTGGCGGGCTGCGACGCGCCGACGCTCGAGGCGAGGTCGCCGACCGTGCGAGCGTCGTCACGGACGATCCGCAGCAGCCGCCGCCGGGTGGGGTTCGCCAGGGCTCGGAATCGCTCGTCCTCGGACACGCACGACATATAAGCAGACGCGCATACTTGACCGCAACGTCGGATCGGGCCGGCGCGTCAGCTGCCTACTTGTCGAGCACGACAGCGACCTGGGCCGTGTCGACGGGGACCGAGGCGCCATGCGCCGGGTCGTCGTCGGCCGACGTGCCTCGACCCAGCCAGTCGGCTGCGAACGATCCCGGCGGCGCCGGCTCGGCGAAGTAGAAGCCCTGGAAGTGCTCGACGCCCGCATCGCCGAGCAACTCGACCTGGGCGGCGAGCTCGACGCCCTCGCCGACGACCAACATCCCCAGGTCGCGACAGAGCCCGACGATGGCGGTCATCGCCGTGACGGTCCGATCACCGTTCGAGGCACCTGCGTCGCGGAGCCACCGGCGGTCGATCTTGGCGATCTGGGCGTTCACGTCGACCAACCGGTCGACGTTCGAATGCGTGAGGCCGACGTCGTCGACGGCGATCGACACGCCCACGGCACCCAACTCCTGGATCAGGCCCGGGTCGATCGATCGCGTCTCCTCCGAGATCTCGACGACGATGCGGCGCAGATCGATGCCGACGTCGGTGGCCTCGGCGACCATGAAGTCGACCAGCCCGGCGTCGCGCGTAGACGCGCCCGACAGGTTGACGGACAGCCTGAACTCGTCGGGTACCGAGCGCTCAGCGATCCATGTGGCGAGATGCGCGAACGAGAGCGCGATCACCCGCCGGTCGAGCATCGAGCCGAGGTACATGTCCTGGATCGCCGGCAGGTACTCGGCCGGCGACGCGAGCGAACCGTCGAGCGATCGCATCCGCACCAGCGCCTCGGCTCCGCACACGATCGGGTCGGCCCCGCCGGCCGTCGTCACGATCGGCTGGTACCAGACCTCGATCCGGTCCTCGGCCAGCGCGACCTCGACCGCCCTGAGCGTGCGCGACGAGACCACCCGCATACCACGACCGGCCTGCTTCTCACGGAACATCGCAGCATCGGCCTCGTAGAGCACGTCGAGCGACCGGCTGCCGGGGCGGGCGTCCGATCGACCGATGCTCGCTCGCACGATGTGCCGCCCGACGCTGGTCTCGATCGGGTCTTCGAGGAGCTGTTCGATGCGGACCGCGACTGCGTCGGCGTCGGCGGCGGGGGAGCCCCGCAGGGCGACCACGAACTCGTCGCCGCCCCATCGCGCCACGAGCCCGTCGCCGGCCGCGTCGCGGAGCAGGCCCGCGACGGCGACCAGCACGTCGTCACCCACCTGGTGGCCGAACGTGTCGTTGACGGTCTTGAAGCCGTCGAGGTCGACGAAGAGGATGCTGAGATCGGTCCCACCGTCGGCGTCGAACTCGTCGAGCATCTCGGCCAGACGCTTGCGGTTCAGCAGCCCGGTGAGGTCGTCGTGGCTGGCCTGCCGCCAGAGCTGCTGCTCGGCTGCGCTGCGGATCGCGATGTCCTCGGCGAGATCGGCGGCGAGGCGATCGATGCCACGCGCCATCTCGCCGATCTCGTCGGAGCGGTGATCGTCGATCCGCGACTCGTACTCGCCGTCGGCGACGCGGCGCGCTGCCCGAGCGGTGCGTTGCAGGCGGTGGCCGAGCGGCCGCAGCAGCAAGGCCCAGCCGAGGATCACGACTGCGGCCAGCCCGACGCCGGTGAAGAGGAGCAGCTCGCGCAGCTGCTCGATCGGCTGGTCGGCCTCGTCGGCATCGATCTTCACGACCAGACCCCAACCGGTCTGCTCGATCGTCTCGATCGCGAGGATCGATTCGACCTGGCGGTAGTCGCCGGCCCGGACGACCCGGCCGCCCGGCGACTCGAGCGCCTGGTTGATCGGCAGGCCCTTCTCCCTCGGGACGACCTTCTCGAACGCCGAGTCGCGCTCGAACCGCAGGAGCGAGATGAACTCGGCATTGCCGTCGCGGTCCGGCTGCGCGATGTGCGCCTCGGTCGTCTCGCCTGCTTCCTCGTGCTCGAGCAGCAGGTCGGTGATCGGCGCGAGCCGGAGCTCGATGACCGTGGCGCCGACGACGTCGCCGGCGGCATCGAAGATCGGCGTGGCCACACCGACGCGCTCGTCGCCGTCCGCAGCCCGGAAGGCGTTGCCGAACTGCGTCCGGCCCGACTCGATCACCCGCCCGATCAGGGTCTCGTCGTACGGCTGCCAGCCGAAGTTGGACGTGGTCCCCAGGATCTCCTCGTCGGGACCGACGATCCGAACCGCCAACGCGTCCGAGCCGCTCGAGCCGGCCTTGCGCTGCATCGCGACGACCAACTCGTCGAGCGGCCGTTCGGCGAACGCGTCGATCACCGCGAACCCGTCGACGCCGCCGATCACGTCCGCAGGCTCGCCGGGCTCCGCGCGGGCGGCGACCACCCCGGCGGTGAACGCCATCACGTGGGGGCCGGACGCCAACGACTCGGCCTCGCGGCCGTAGCCGTCGAGTACGTCGCCGACGCGAGCGGCTTCGAGCCGGCGGATGTTGGCCAGGTCGACGGCGACGCGCTCGTCGATCCGATCGCCGGCGAGGTCGACCGCCACCCAACCCGCGATCGCGATCGGGACGAGCACCAGCACGAGCCATGCCACCATCCGAGCGCGAACGTCGAACTTCATCACGTCCTGCTTCGGCACCTGGGGCGACGTACTTGAGGGATTCTTGACGAATCGCACGAACGGCGGGCTGGCTAACGTCGCAGCATGGCCGCGCGCGGTGCCGAGCACGGGGAGCCGGTGGAGCTGGTCGCCGAGGGGCAGCCGGTCAGCATCACCAACCCGAACAAGGTGTTCTTCCCCAAGCTCGGCCTCACCAAGCTCGACCTCGCCAACTACTACCTCGCCGTCGGCCCGGCGCTCATGCGGTGGATCCGCAATCGGCCGGTGCTGCTCGAGCGCTACCCCAACGGCGTCGGCGAGAAGTCCTTCTACCAGAAGCGGATCCCCGAGTCGGCGCCCAGCTGGCTGAGCACGACGACGGTGATGACGATCAACGGCACGCCCTCGCGAGCGCTGGTCATCAACGACCTCGCGCACGTGCTGTGGGCCGCCAACATGGGGGTGCTCGGCCTGCACGTGTGGCAGTACACCGCCGACAAGCCGCAGTGGTCGGACGAGCTGCGTATCGACCTCGACCCCTCGCCCGGCCAGACGTTCGACGCCATCCGCGAGGCAGCGATGCTGACGCGCCTCTACTTCGCCGAACGCGGCATCACCTCGTACGTGAAGACCACCGGCAGCAAGGGCATGCACGTCTACGCGCGGGTGGCCGACGGGTACGACAGCTTCGCCGTGCGCGCCGCCTCGGTGACCGTCGCACGGGAGCTCGCCCGCGAGCACCCGCACCTGTTCACCGACCAGTGGTGGAAGGAGCTGCGCGACGGCAAGGTCTTCGTCGACTTCAACCAGAACGCGCCGCACAAGAACGTGTTCGGGGCCTGGGGCGTGCGGGCTCGCGTCGGCGCCCAGGTGTCCACGCCGATCGAGTGGGACGAGCTGATGGACGTGCAGCCCGACGAGCTGACGATGCTCACCGTGCCCGACCGGCTCGCCGACCGCGGCGACCCGTGGGAGCACATGAACGACGAGCCGCAGGACATCGCCCCGCTCGTCGAGCAGTTCGCCGAGGACCTCGCCGCCGGCATCCCCGACGCGCCGTGGCCGCCGGTCTACCCGAAGATGCCCAACGAGGCGCCCAGGGTGCAGCCCAGCCGGGCCAAGAAGACCGAGTGACCAGCAATGTGGATCGAGCTCGACAGCGACCGGATCCTCCCGGCGACGACAGTCACCGGCACGCTGCACGACGCGCCGCGCGGCGGCGCCGAGGTCACGATTGCGGTACTGACGACGAACTCGTTCCACGAGCGGGTGCACGAGATCGGCACCACCCATGTGCACGCTGGCCGGTTCGAGCTCGCCGCGCCGCAGTGGCCGCTGACGGCGGCCGGCCCATTCCTCCGCTCGCGGTGGTGGGTCGAGGCGGTGAGCCCCGACGGCGACGACTACACCCGAGCCGACTTCGACCTCGTGCCGGACGGGGTCGAGATCGAGTGCCTCGGCAACGACGACCTCGACGCAACTCCGCGCCGTCTGCAGCAGACGCTCCTGGCGGTGATCGCCCGGTTCGGGCCGACCCGCCGCCGCACGCTGCTCGGCCGCGTTCGCTACCGGGTCGACGCCGATCAGCACCGCCTGCGCTGCACGGTCGCGATCGACCCGCCGGGCGGTCACCCGCCGGAGGGGCTCGAGGTGACGGCGGAGCTGGTGGTCGTCGAGTCCGCCAAGCGACGGCGCGCCAGCCTCTACGACGAGGTGCGCGAGGAGATCGTGATCCAGCGGCCGACGACGCTCGGTCGGGGCGACGACCTGCGATGGCACGGCGTGATCGACCTCAGCGACGTGATCGCTGAGCTCCCGCTGTCGTGCACGAACCGCGACGGTCCGCTCTCGTGGGCCGTCACGTGGGCCGTCAAGATCGTCGTCGACGCACCGGGGGCGGCCAAGAGGACCAAGCCCATGTTCCTGCTCGCCTACCCGGCGGGGCTCCCGCGCGACGTCGGCGCCCAGCACGTCGACGCGCCCGCAGCCGCGCGCTGACGCGGGCCACGGTCGACGCCACCAACACCTTCGAGCGGGTGCTTCCCGATCCGGCCGAGCACTCCGGTGATCGACGCCAGGTCCTCGACCGCCGGGCCGATCGGGTCCGGCGGCACAGCGTCCGGTCCGTGGCTTGGGCCGGTCACAGGGTCGACCGTACGCTCGTGGTGAGGCGTCGACGCCCGGTCGGGCGATCGGGCCGATGACGCACCACGCGGGAGGTTGACGGTGGACGACGGCAGGCAGGTCCGACTCACTCGCCGCGGCTTCCTGGCCGGCACGGTCGCAGCGGCGCTCGCTGCGTGCACGAACGATGGCGACGATGCGGCGTCGACCACGTCCAGCTCGACGAGTCCCCCGACCTCGACGACGCAGACGACGGCGACCACCACACCGGCGACGACGGTGCCACCGACCACGGCGGCCGAGACGACCACGACGATCGAGGCCCCCGCCGTCACGTCCGACCCGTTCACGCTGGGTGTGGCCTCCGGCGACCCGCTCGCCGACTCGGTCATCCTCTGGACCCGGCTGCTGCCGGTCGAGCCGCTCGGAGACAAGGACGTCGACGTCGAGTGGGCGGTCGGCGCCGATGCCGATCTCACCGACATCGTCGCGGGCGGAACGGCGACCGCCATGGCTGCGCTCGGTCACTCGGTGCACGTCGACGTCACCGGCCTCGAGGCCGACACCGAGTACTTCTACCGGTTCCGGGTCGGTGAGTTCGAGACCGCGCCGGCACGCACGCGGACGTTCGCCGCGCCCGGCACGACGCCCGACCGGTTCCGGTTCGCCTTCTCCTCCTGCCAGAACTGGGAGCAGGGGTACTACGCCGCCTACCGCGACGTCGTCGAGCAGGGCGACCTCGACGCCTTCGTCTTCCTCGGCGACTACATCTACGAGTACGCCAGCGGCGGTTACGCCGACGAGCGGGGACGAACGACCGGCCAGGACTTCGAGTGCGAGACGCTCGACCAGTACCGGCAGCGGTACGCGCTGTACCAGAGCGATCCGTTGCTGCAGGCTGCCCATGCGCTGGTGCCGTGGATCATCACGTGGGACGACCACGAGGTCGACAACGACTACGCCGACGACAGCAGCGAGGAGGACGCCGACCGCGACGCGTTCCTCGCCCGCCGCGCCGCCGGCTACCAGGCGTGGTACGAGCACATGCCGGTCCGCCTCGACCCGCCGACCTCGTCCGACTACGACATCTACCGCTCGTTCGCACACGGCGACCTGCTGCGGTTCCACGTGCTCGACACGCGTCAGTACCGCGCCGACCAGCAGCGGGGTCAGGAGTTGGTTCCCCAGCTCGGCGACGCCGTGCAGTTCCGCGACGAGGAGCTGGCTGCGTCGCCCGACCAGACGATGCTCGGCGCGGCCCAGCGCGAGTGGCTGTTCGAGGGAGTGGCCTCATCGGAGGCGATCTGGGACGTGCTCGCCCAGCAGGTGTTCATGTTCGGCGGCAACGCCGTCGTCGGCTCCGACCCACCGGTCGTCGTGGTCGACACATGGGACGGCTACGCCGGCGAACGGCAGGCCGTACTCGAGACGGTCGGTGCCGCGGCCGACAACCTGGTCGTCGTGACGGGCGACTTCCATTCGGCGGCGGTGGCCGACCTCCGCGCCGACCCGTTCGATCTCTCGCTGCCGGTGGTCGGTGCCGAGATCATGGCGAGCAGCATCTCGTCGTCGTTCTTCGACGACAGCCAGGTCGTCGAGGATCTGGTGTCCGCGGCGTTGACCGCCAACCCGCAGATCAAGTGGTTCGACACACGCCGCGGCTACACGGTGTGCGAGGTCACGCCCGAGCGGTGGCTGGCGACCTTCCGGGCCGTCGCCGACCAGTTCGACGAAGGCTCGCCCGTCGAGACGGTCACCACCTGGGAGATCCTCGCCGGGAGTCCCGGCGTGACACAGCTGACCTGAGATTCAGCGTGAGGGCGCGGCGTGTGGATCGGCGGGCGGCTCGCGTTGATCAGGTCCCGGCGACCGCCGCCGTCTCGTGCATCCGCTGACGACCGGACATGCGACACTGCCGTGACCGGATCGGCATGGTTGTCGTCGGTTCCTGAGATTCCTTGCATCACTTTCGGGTGCTCGTGCGACGTAGTGGGTGATGGAGAGATTGCGCAACGCCAAGGACGTGGCGGTCCGACAGGGGCCCGCCGCCACGCTCGAGGCGTTGTACCGCGCCGAGTACACCGGCATGGTGCGACTCGCATTCACGCTCATCGGGAACAACGCCGAAGCCGAAGAGGTCGTCCAGGAGTCCTTCGTGGACATCTCGTTCCGACTCGACGATCCGGACACCCCGGTTCGTCAGCCCGGCGCCTACCTCCGCACCATCGTGGTGGGTCGGTGCCGATCACTGATTCGACGACGACGGCTGATGCGGGAACGCCCACCAGCGCCACCGGACGACCTCACACCGTCGGCCGAGTCGCTGTGGGACGTACTCCACACGCTTCCCGAACATCAACGCATCGCCGTGGTGCTCAAGTACTACGGCGGCTACCGGGCCTCTGAGATCGCACGGATCACCGAGCAGCCGTCCGCCACGGTGCGTTCGCACCTGCGGCGGGCACTGGCAGCGATGCGGAAGGAGCTCACGCCATGAGTCGGTTCGACGAAGACCTCGACCGCGACTTCCCCGTGATCGCCGATCGAGCAACTCCATCCCCCGATGCCTGGGCATCGATCCAACAGCGGATCGCCACCCGGGAACCCGACACGGAAACGGAGATCATCATGCTCGTCGAGAACACCCGCCCACCCATCCGCCGCTGGCCCCTGGTCGCGGCCGCAGCCGCAGTCGTCGCGCTGCTCGTCGGCGCCATCGCCCTCGTCAACCGCGACGACGTCGAACAGCCCGCCGACGTCCCCGAACCAGTGACCACTCCCGACATCGACGCGTCGTTGGTCGGTGCCACGGGCGGCGCTTCCCGATTCTTCCCCGAGAGCGGGAACGGCGGCTACGAGGTGTCGGTCTACGACTGGGACCTGGCGTTGTCCGATGACCTGACGTCGCTGTCAGGTGTGGCGACGATCACGGCCACCGCGACGCAGGATCTGCAACGGTTCTCGCTCGACGCGCGGGAGCTGCAGATCGAGTCGGTCACCGTCGACGGTGCGTCCGCCGAGTTCTCCGTGACCGAACCGGAGCTCGTCATCACCATGAGCGAGCCGCTCCCGGCCGGGAGCGAGTTCGTGATCGAAGTGGCCTATGCCGCCGAGCCGGCCGCGTACCAACCGGGCGGCACCTCCTCCAGGGGATGGGACGTCGTTCCGGGCAAGCAGGTCCACGAGTTCGGTCTTCCGGGATCCGCTGCAACCTGGACGCCGATCGACGAGGACGTGGACGCCCCGCCGGCGCGCTACATCATGCGCTTCGACGTGCCCGATGGCTTCACCGCAACGGCCAGCGGCATTCCGATCGAGGAGAACGAATCCGGCACCGTGACATGGGACACGGGCATCGAAGTCTCCGACGCGACCTTCGCGGTGGCGGAGTTCGAGACGAACCTGGTCGACTGGAAGGTCCCGGTCGAGGTCTCGGTGATTCCCGGCTCGCCGAACGCCGAACGACTCGAACGGCAGGTCCTCGACGCACTCGCCTACCTGGAGTCGCTGTTCGGGCCGTTCCCGTACGAGCGGCTCGGCGTCTCCGGCCTCGACGGCGATTTCCGGGCGACTGCGTACTCGGCCCCGATGCGGATCGTGACGCCCGACTCCAACTCGGCCCAGCAGATGCTCCAGCTGGTGGCGTTCCAGTGGGCCGGCAACGCGGTCAGCACCGACGCCGAGGGATCCGATTGGTTGTTCCTGGGGCTCGCACGGTACGCCCCAGATCTCTGGGCCGAGTCGCAGAGCGACGACGTCGATGCCGACGTCACGACTCGAAAGCTGGACGGCCGCGTGCCCGCGGCGACCCGCCCCCTCGACGGCATCGAGTCGATCGACGAGCTGTTCGACGAGGTCGCCTACGACCGGGCGGCGCTGTTCTACCACGCCCTCAGGTTGGAGGTCGGCGACGACGCGTTCTTCACCACCGTGCGCGAGTTCATCCAACGGAACCTGCACAGCGCGGTGACGGTCGACGACCTCCAGGCCGTCGCCGAGGAGATCTCCGGACAGGACCTCGACCAGTTCTTCACCGCCTGGATCAGCGCGACCGAGGTCCCCGAACTCCCCGACACAGCCGAGGAATGATCTCGAACGACACGAGGTCGGTCTCCGCCCCCTGACCGACGTCGCGAGTTGTGTCAGACACAACTCGCGACGTTGTGCAGGGGCGGGCTTCAGACGAAGCGGACGGAGTGGATCGGCGGGAGGTTGGCGGTGACCAACTCCCACCGATCGCCGCCGTCGCCGGTCCACCAGAGCGAGCCGGTGGTCGAACCCATCAGCAGCCGCTCGCCGGTCGCGTCGATGTCGAGCCCGTGCCGGTAGACGAGGTCGAACGCGTGCTGCTGCGGCAGCCCGTCGGAGAGCACGTCGAACGTCTCGCCGCCGTCGCGGGTCCGGGTGACCACGAACCGGCCGTCGACCGGGACCCGCACCTCGTCGCCGATCGCCGGCACGAACCACGCGGTGTCGGGGTCCTGCGGGTGGACGGCGACCGCGAACCCGAAGGTCGAGGGATCCGCCTCGGGGATCTCCGTCCACGAGTCGCCGTCGTCGACCGTCCGCCAGATGCCGCAGTGGTGCTGCGTCCACAGCACGTCCGGCGACGCGGCGCAGCGGACGATGCAGTGCGGGTCCTGCGTGTCGGGATCGTCGGCCAGCTCGGGCGGCACGAAGTTGGCCCGCATGCCCTGCGCGGCGACGGCCCACGTCGCTCCGCCGTCGTCGGTCCGCCACGCACCGCCACAGGACACGCCGACGATCAGCCGGCCGGGTCCACGCGGGTCGATCACGATCGAATGGATGCCCGGGTCGTCGTAGCCGCCGCCGAACCACTTGTCGCGGGCCGGCAGGTTCCACAACGGTTCGACGAGCTGCCACGAGTCGCCCCGGTCGTCGGATCGGAACAGACCACCGGGAATCGTGCCGCACCAGAGCACGCCCGGCTCGTCGGGGTGACCCGGCTCGATCACCCAGGCGAGCTGGGTCGTCCACTCGATCTCCTGCTGTGACATCGGGTTGAGGTGCACGACACCTGCCGGCTTGGGCGGATACTCCGGGGCGGCGATCTCGGGCCACGTCGCACCACCGTCGTCACTGCGGTGGAGGTGGGTGCCGAAGTGGCCGTGGTCGAGCGACGCGTAGAGCGCGCCGTCGCGAGGGTCGGCGACCGCATGGGTCACGCGGGCACCGAGGAACGCCGGCTCGGACAACTCGAAGCGGCCGCCGCCGGCGGTCAGCGTGAAGAGCCCCTTGCGCGTGCCGATGAGCGCTGTGTTCGACATCGATCAGCCTCCCGAGAGTGCCTGGAACACATGGATGCGATCGCCGTCGGCGATCGGGTCGGTCAATGCAGATCGATCGGCGATCTGATCGTCGTTGCGGAAGACGGCGACGTGACGGCGAACGGATCCGACGTCGTCGAGCACGTACGAGCGCACCGTCGGATGAGCCTCGAAGTATGCGGCGAGCGCATCGCCGACGGTACCGGCGTCGACCACGGCGTCAGGGCACTCGACATGGCGCCGGAACGCCTTGGCGAAGACCACATCGACCACGACACAACCCTAGGTCGCAGGAATATCCTTGCGCGCACAAGCGTTGAGTGAGTCATGTACGACACGATCGACGTTCGCCGAGCCGACGAGCGGTTCACCACCAAGATCGACTGGCTCGACTCCAAGCACTCCTTCAGCTTCGGACCGCACTTCGACCCCGAGAACACCGGCCACGGCCTGCTGATCGTCAACAACGACGACGTCGTGCGGGCCGGCACAGGCTTCGGGACCCACCCCCACCGCGACATGGAGATCGTCACCTGGGTGCTCTCGGGCGAGCTCGAGCATCGCGACTCCGAGGGCAACCACGGGGTGATCTACCCGGGCCTCGCGCAGCGCATGTCGGCAGGCACCGGCATCTTCCACAGCGAGCGCAACCCGAGCTCCACGACCGACGTCCACTTCATGCAGATGTGGGTCCACCCCGATACCACCGGCATCGACCCCGGCTACGAGCAGCTCGACATCGGCGCCGAGCTCAGGGCCGGAGGCCTCGTCCCGATCGCCTCGGGCAAGGGCCACGACGCCGCGATCTCGATCCACCAGCGTGACGCCGTCCTGTGGGGCGGGCGCCTGACGGCCGGCGAGACGGTCGACGTGCCCGACGACCGGCACACGCACGTCTTCATCGCCCGCGGGTCGGGCTCGATCGACGGCGGTGGGCCGCTGTCGACGGGCGATGCCGTCCGCCTGACCGACACGAACGGCCTGTCGTTCACCGCGGGCGATGACGGGGCCGAGGTGCTGGTCTGGGCGACCGCCTGACATGCTGACGTCGTGACGTTCGACGACTTCTCCACGCTCGCCCGTTCGCGGCGCACGCACATGCTCGTCGACCGCGACCGTGAGGTCGGGCCCGAGACGATCGAGCGTCTGTGCGAACTGGCGACGTGGGCGCCGAACCACAAGAGGACGTGGCCGTGGCGCTTCGCCTCGTTCACCGGTGACGGACGCATCCGGCTCGGCGAGGCGTTCGTCGACGACATGTGCGAGCGCGGCGTCGGCGATCAGGGCAAGCACCTGAAGACGCTCGGCAAGTACGCCCGCACACCGGCCGTCGTGGTGGTCGGGTGCGCAGCGAACGAGCACCCCACGTTCCACGAGGAGAACCGCGACGCGGTGGCGGCCGGCATCCAGAACCTGCTGCTCGGCGCGACCGCGCTCGGGCTTGCGTCGTTCTGGTCGACGGCCCCGCTGATGGACTCGCGGCGGGCGATCGAGCTGTGCGGCTTCGACGCCGGCGATCGGATCGTCGGCGTGATCTACCTCGGCTACCCCAGCTCAACGGTCGAGGCGCCCGAACGCCCGCCCGTGAGCGTCCGCCACATCGACAGCTGATCCGCCGGTCGTCGCGGCCGTCGGAGGACTCGCTTCGGGCGCGCTCGGCTACCAGCGGAGGAGGGCAGCGATCGGGCCTTCGCCCGACGGCTCGGACGGCACGACGCGGACGCGAGCATCGGTGAGGAGCGCGCTCCGGACGCAGACGTCGACCAGGCGACCCTTGCGGAGATCCTCGCGGCTGTGGTGCAGCGAGCACATCGGGTCGAGGCCGGGCCCGAACCACGCGTCGAGGCCGTCGGAGCGGTCGTCGTGCACGAGCAGCGTCTCGACGCGACCCTCGCCGAGCGCCCGCATCACATCGCGCACGTTCGTCGTGGCCGATCGGTGCGACCGCCGATCGGCCACCGCGTCGACGAGCGCGTCGGACTCGCGCTGGACCAGATCCTCGACCGCCCGGTCGGTCGCCTCCCAGACGGCGCTGGGTGCGCCCTCGGCGACGACGACGACGTCGTCCTTGACGTCACCGGGCAGGCGATCGGTGAGGAAGCCGACGGCGCGCACGTCCCCGGACACGCTGATGAGCCGCGCCCCGACCCGTCGGGCGAGCTC
This sequence comes from Ilumatobacter sp., assembly GCF_030065885.1. Taxonomy (GTDB): domain Bacteria; phylum Actinomycetota; class Acidimicrobiia; order Acidimicrobiales; family Ilumatobacteraceae; genus Ilumatobacter. The sequence continues at coordinate 31,709 of NZ_JASJCS010000012.1, forward strand.
GGTCACGGCGTCCGCGACCTCGTGGGCGTTCGCGTCCCAGAGGTTCTCGGCGCGCTGCTGGAACCGGCGTTGCGACCAGCCGCCCTGGTGACCGCGATGGATGTGGGTCACCTCGCCCTCGATCACGACGTAGTCCTCGATCGAGCCGGCCGCGACGGCGACGATGTCGGCGCCTGAACGATCGATGAAGACGACCACGTGCGGGATCGCACGCTGACGTGACTCGATGATCGGCGTCACCGTCGGGATCTCGGCCAACCAGCTGGTGTTGCGGGCCGGGTCGTCGAGCAGGAACTCGACGAGTGGCTCTGCGTCATCGCTGATGATGGCGGCGAGCCCCTCGCCCTGGCCGTGCTCGAGCTCCGCGGTCAGGCCGTCGAAGCGGCCGAGCATCGATTCCGAGGCGCCGCCCGCCTCGAGATCGCGGCGTGCGTTCTTCCATCGGATCTCCATCCGGTGCGCCGCGTCGGACGCTGCGCTGGGCATTCGGACCACGACCGATCCGAAGGGCCCGCGCTGCCGGTAGAGATCACTGAGGGTCGTCATACATTGACTCTGCCTCAACTGACCGCCCGAGGCAAAGAGCCGACGGTCACGACCGCCGGCCGGCGGGCCGCCGGCCCGGGTTCGACCGGGGTCAGTCGGCGTCGGGAGAGTGGCCGACGACGTCGCCGCGCCGGAAGACGGTCACCGGGCCGCTCTCGCTCACCACGATCACGACCGCGTCGGGGTCGTCGTAGCTGTAGCGGCGACCGGACGTGTGGCGGGTGCCGCCGAGGGCTCCGATCGCGGACTCGGCCGATGCCGACGGCACCAGCCGAACGCCGAGCTCGGACAGCTCGCCCGCCGAGTCGAACAGCGCCGCCCCGTCGACCTGGGTGAGCACGTGACGAAGCGGCCCGAGGTCGGTCGGCCGCCCGATCCGCAGGGGCGGTGGATGTGGAAGGCGCCGCTCGCGAGCGCTGGCGCGATCGTCGGAGGGCGCGAACACCAGCAGCGCCCCGACGCCTCGCGAGCCGAGGTCGTGCACCGCGAACCGCATCAGCTGATCGAGCGCCTCCGTGCCGACATCGCCGAGCCCGCACGTCGCCCACGGCAGCCACGTGTCGACCGGCGGCTCGACGTGCCAGCCGAGCCCGTCCCAACGCGCCACGCCGAACGAGCCCGCCAGCCGGATCTCGCCACTCGGATGGCGCTGCACGACCATCGCGTGGCTGACGTCGGCCAGCACGACGAGGTCGCGTTCCGACCCTGCGGGGCGGTCGAACACGACGAGCGAATCGACGCCGGACGCGGTCCGGATCGTCCAGCTGACCAGGCCATCGGCGTAGCGGCGGACCTCGTCGTCCACCGCGTCGGTGGTGGCGCTGGTGACGACGTCGAGCCCGGTTCGCTCGCTCCACGACTCGACAGGCTGCTCGGGCAACACGAACGACCCGTAGCTCGGCACCCTGCGCTCGTGGCGGGGCGGGCGCAGGGCGTAGTCGATCTCGTCGACGAGCACGTCGGGCATCGAGGACCGCTCGATCACGCCGATCTGCTCTTCGAGCAGCTCCTCGGTCAACCGCCGGAGACGCCCGGGTGTCACCCGGCGTGGTGCATCCATCGATGGGATCCTACGGCGGCCTGATGGCAGGCCGCCGATCTCCACGATTTCTCCAAGACTTCGTGCCGGGGCTCGTTCATGCTGGTCGAATGAGCGACACGACGACCAACGAACCACGCCACTTCGGGGGGTCGGCCGGCGACGAGAGCCCGGTCGACCGTGGCGAACTGCGGCTCGAAGTGCAGGCCAAGTACGCGGCGGTGGCACTCGACCCGACCGCGACGTTCCACTTCCACACGGGCCGGGTCGTGGCCGAGCGCTGCCGCTACGACATGGACGCCGTCGACGTGCTGCCCGGCGTCGCCGTCGAGTCGTTCGCCGGTGTGGCGAACCCGTTCGAGCTGCGTTCGCTGGAGCCCGGTGAGCACGTCGTCGACCTCGGCTCGGGGGCCGGCTTCGACTCCTTCCTCGCTGCCCACGCCGTCGGCCCCGAGGGTCGGGTCGTCGGGGTCGACATGACCGACGAGATGCTCGAGAAGTCACGCGCCGCGACCACCGTGGTCGGCGTCGACAACGTCGAGTTCCGCAAGGGCTTCCTCGAGGACTTGCCGGTCGAGGACGAGTGGGCCGATGTGGTGATCTCGAACGGCGTGATCAACCTCTGCCCCGACAAGCACGCGGCGTTCCGCGAGGCCTGGCGCGTACTCGAGCCCGGCGGCGTGCTCCAGTTCGCCGACATCGCCAACGGCAACGACGTGCCCGAGGCGGCCCGTCGTGAGATCGACCTCTGGACCGGTTGAATCGCCGGTGGCCTGCCGTGTGCAGGCTGGCAGGAACTGATCGAGAGCATCGGCTTCGTCGACGTGCAGATCGGCGAGCCCGTCGACACGTTCGGCGGTGCCAGCGGTGAGGCGAACGCCAGGACGTTCGCGGTGAGCGGCTACTGCTTCACGGCACGCAAGCCGCTCGGCTGACGCCCGCGCAGCGACGACCCCGTCAGAACTCGATCGCGATCGCCGGCACCTCGTAGCACCACGCGTCATAGGTGAGCCCGATGTCCGGGTCGCCGCCCCAGCGGTACTTGGCGCCCATCAGGTCGCCGCACAGCCGGCGTTCGGCCGGGTCGGTGATGTCGCGGGCGCGACCGACCAGCTCGTCCCCGGCCAGCTTGACCGTCACGTCGGGGTGGGCGAGCAGGTTGCGGTACCAGTCGGCGGTCGGCCCGTTGCCCGAGATCAGGTACATCGTGCCGTCGAGCACCCCGAACCAGATCTCGATCTCGTGCGGCTGCCCGCTGCGCCGCCCGGTCGTGATGATGTCGCAGCACTCGACATCGGCATACGGCTCGAGCCAGCTCATCCCGGTCACGGTTGGTACAGGCCGAAGACGTCTCGGAGGGCGTCGCTCACCTCGCCGAGCGTCGCATTGGCTCGGAGGGCTTCCTTCATCGGGTACAGCAGGTTCCCGTCGCCGCGAGCCGCGGCACGCACGTCGTCGAGCCTCGCTGCCACGTCGGCCCCGTCGCGGTTCGCCTTGAACGCCGCGAGCCGGGCCTGTTGCGCGCCCTCGATCGTCGGGTCGATCGGGAAGACGTCGGGTTCGGGCTCGTCGTCGACGGTGAACTCGTTGAGGCCGACGATGACCCGCTCGTGGTCGTCGATCGACTTGGTGTACTCGTAGGCCGCCTGCTCGATCTCGTCCATCTGGTAGCCCTGCTCGATCGCAGCGACCGCGCCGCCGAGCTCGTCGATGCGCTCGATGTACTCCCACGCCATCCGCTCGACGTCGTCGGTCAGCGACTCGACCAGGTACGAGCCGGCCAGCGGGTCCGGCGTGTCGGTGACGCCCGACTCGTAGCCGATCACCTGCTGCGTGCGCAGCGCGAGCCGTGCCGCCTCCTCGGTCGGCAGCGACAACGCCTCGTCGTAGCCGTTGGTGTGCAGCGACTGGGTGCCGCCCATCACCGCCGCCAGCGCCTGCACGGCGACGCGGACCACGTTGTTGACCGGCTGCTGCGCCGTCAGCGTCGAGCCGCCGGTCTGGGTGTGGAAGCGCAGCATCGCCGACTTCGGGTTCGTCGCCCCGAACCGCTCGGTCATGATCCGATGCCACATGCGGCGGCTGGCCCGGAACTTGGCGACCTCCTCGAAGAAGTGGTTGTAGCCGTTGAAGAAGAACGACAGGCGCGGGCCGAAGTCGTCGACGTCGAGCCCGGCGTCGACGGCGGCCTGCACGTACGCGATGGCGTTGGCGAGCGTGAACGCGATCTCCTGCGCTGCGGTCGACCCGGCCTCGCGGATGTGGTAGCCCGAGATCGAGATCGTGTTCCACCGCGGGATCTGCTTCGAGCAGTACTCGAAGATGTCGGTGATGATGCGCATCGATTGCCGCGGTGGGTAGATGTACGTGCCGCGGGCGATGTACTCCTTGAGCAGGTCGTTCTGGATCGTGCCGGAGATCGTCGCCGGGTCGACGCCCTGCTCCTCGGCGACCAGTTCGTACATGAGGAGCAGGATCGCCGCCGTCGAGTTGATCGTCATCGACGTCGTGACCTGCTCGAGCGGCACGCCCTTCAGCAGCGTCCGCATGTCGTCGAGCGAGTCGATCGCGACGCCGACCTTGCCGACCTCGCCCTCGGCCCGCGGGTGATCGGAGTCGTAGCCCATCTGGGTCGGCAGGTCGAACGCACACGACAGGCCGGTCTGGCCCGCGTTCAACAGGAAGTGGAACCGCTCGTTGGTCGATGCGGCGTCGCCGAAGCCCGAGTACTGGCGCATCGTCCAGAGGCGGCCGCGGTACATCGACGGGTACACGCCGCGCGTGAAGGGCGGCTCGCCCGGCAGGCCCAACCGCTCGGCCGCGTCCCAACCCGCCAGCGAATCGGCGGTGTACAGCGGATCGATCTCGATGCCGGAGTCGGTCCGGCGCACGTCGTCAGCCATGCGGCCAGCGTACGCCTGTGGGATGGTCTACGCCGCTGACGCGACGACGGCGATCTCGACCTTCCACTCCGGGCGGACGAGCGCTGGCACCGTGACGAGCGTTGAGGCCGCCCGGTGGTTGCCCAGGAACGCGTCGCGGGTCGCCATCACCGGGGCCAGGTCCTCGCCGGCCACGACGTAGGTGGTGACGCTGACGATGTCGGTCGGCTCCATGGCGGCCTGCACGAGCATCGCCTCGATGTTGCCCCAGACCACCTCGGCCTGCTCGCCGATCGCGTCGGGCACCTCGCCGTTCGTCCGGATCGGCACCACACCGGACGTGTGGAGCCATCGTGACCGTCCTTCCGAGAGGACGGCGTGGGCGTAGTTGGCGGCGGGCGGCGCGATGCCCCCGGGCTTGATCTCGCGGTTCACGATCCGAGTCTCGCGCGGGCGCGAACGACTCGCCCAAGATGGGCACTTCGGCCCGATCAGCGCGACCTCGCCTTGTGAGACGATGGCGTCGATGCGCAAGTACGTGATCATGGGAGTCCAGGGCAGCGGGAAGGGCACGCAGGCCACCCGGCTCGCCGCCGAGTACGAGCTCGAGCACATCAGCGTCGGGGACATCTTCCGCTGGAACGTGCAGCACCACACGAAGATGGGCGCGCAGGTGAAGCGCGTGATGGACGCCGGGAAGCTCGTCGAGGACGACATGGTCGATGCAGTGGTGCGCGACCGGCTCGAGCAGCACGACTGGAACTACGGGTTCATCATCGACGGCTTCCCGCGCAACGCGTCGCAGGCGGAGTTCTTCCTCGAGCGATACGACATCGACGGCGTCATCAACCTCGACATGCCCGACTCGGAGGTCGAACGCCGGGTGCTCGCCCGCCGCCTCTGCTCGCAGTGCGGCCTCGACTACAACCTGATGGCCCACCGACCCGAGATCGAGGACACGTGTGACGTGTGCGGCGGCAAGCTGGTGGCCCGAGCGGACGACAACCCCGAAGCCCTGGCGCAGCGGCTCGCCGAGTACCACGAGAAGACGTCGCCGGTGCTCGCGCTCTTCGAACGCAAGGAGTTCATCCTCAACGTCGACGCCACGCGCTCGAAGGAAGCGATCTACGAAGACATCGTCGCCCAACTTGGGCTGCGGAAGGACTGACCCCGAGCGCCCGGTCTGCGCCCCGACGGGCGCGACGACTCGTCCCCCTCGGCCGACCGCATCAGCCGACCTCATCGAGGAACCGGACCGACATGTGGAGGTAGCGGTCCCAGCCAGGGTGGCGTTCGGCCAGTGCCGTCCACTCCGCCGCCTCGCGCAACCGATCCCACGTCTCCTCGCGCTGCTCCAGATCGTCCCAACGGATCACCCACGTGACATTGGCCGAACCGAGTGGCAACTCCATCGGCGAGGCACCGGTGATCCGAGGTGGTTCACCGCGGTCGGTCCAGACACCCACGATGTCGAACCACTCGCTCAGGACCGGCAGCGCCTCCTCCCACCACGCGCGGTACTCGCCGAGGTCTCCGTCGTAGTGGTAGTCGCGGAACTCGAACAGCTTGCCGGTCATCGGATCCCCTCCGCGATGCTCGTCGGTCGGTCCGAGACTACGCCGCCGGTCGGCAGCCGGTCCGTGGAGCACCGCTGATGGACCGGTCGATACGATCGTTGCATGGCGATGACCGACGACCAGACGACCGCGACCCGCAGCATCGACGGCGTGCCGCTCACGCCGAAGACCGAGCTGTCGATGCCGCTGCCCGAGACGTTCGACACCGTCGAGGAGGAGCGCACCCATCGCAAGGCCAAGCTGGCCGGCGCGCTGCGCGTCTTCGGCAAGTTCGGGTTCGGCGAAGGCGTCGCCGGCCACATCACGGTCCGCGACCCCGAGTACCCCGAGTACTTCTGGGTGAACCCGTTCGGGATGAGCTTCCGCCACATCACGTCGTCCGACCTGATCCTCGTCGACCACGACGGCAACGTCGTGTACGGCAGCAGCCATGTGAACCGGGCCGCCTTCGTGCTCCACTCCGCCATCCACGAGGCGCGACCCGACGTCGTTGCGGCCGCGCACTCGCACTCGGTGCACGGCAAGGCGTTCAGCTCGCTCGGCATCCCGCTCGCCCCGCTGACCCAGGACTCGTGCATCTTCTACGAGGACCACACGGTCATCGCCGAGCAGGGCGGCGCCGTGGTGTTCGAGGTCGACGCCGGCAAGGAGTTCGCCTCGAAGTTCACGACCGGCAAGGCGGCGATCCACCAGAACCACGGTCTGTTCACCGTCGGCGAGACGGTCGACGAGGCGGCGTTCTGGTTCATCAGCATGGAGCGGTCCTGCCAGGCGCAGCTGATGGCGATGGCCGCCGGCGACCCGATCGAGATCCGCCACGAGTACGCGAAGTACACCGCCGAGCAGACCGGCTTCCATGCGGCCGGCTGGTTCTCCTACCAGCCGATCTGGCAGGAGATCTGCCGTACCGACCCCGAGCTGTTCGACTGAAGCTCTCATGTCAAGAGCGACGGCTGTCGGGTGTCTCTGGCCATGGTTCGGTAGATCGCGTTGGACAGGTTCCGCTTGAGGACGCGCATCGCTTCTCGGCGGGTGTGGCCGTTGGCGCGGGCGTTGTCGTAGATCTCCCGGGCGCGTGGTTCGTAGCGGAGTTGGGTGACGGCGACGCGATGGATCGCGGCGTTGAGGCGCCGGTTGCCGCCTCGGCAGAGTCGGTGCCGGACGGGTTCGCCGTCGCCTTCGGCGGAGCTGGCCGGGATCGGTGCGGTGCCGTTGAAGCGGGCGAAGCCGGCCGCGGTGAAGCGGCGGATGTCACCGACTTCAACGATGATCTCCGCCGCGGCACGAGGCGCGATGCCGACCAGGTCCGTGAGGGTCGACTTGGTCTGGGCGACGAGCTCGGCGAGCTCGCGGGCGGCGATGCGGTCTTGCTCGAGGACATCGCGCAACATGGCGACCCGATGCTCGATCAGCCGGAGCCGCAACAGCACGGTCTTGTCGGTGACCTCGGATGCATCGAGTCGGTCGAGCGAGGTGACGCGAGCGCGGATTGTCTTCTTGGCGGGGAGCTGTGACCGGAGCTCTTCGGGGAGCTCGTGAACGAGCGCGTCGACTTCGCCGAGGAGTTGAACGCGGATCTTGCGCAACGACGTGCGGGCGTTGTGCCACAAGGCGATTCGATCACGAACCGGGTCCGGCTGAGCGGGCTGGGCGTGCTTGAACGCTCGGGCGAGACGCGGGTTGGTCTGGGTCTCCGCAGCGATGCGATGTGAGTCGAGCCGGTCGGTCTTGCCCTCGTGGCGGCCGCGTCGGCGTAGCGACGTCTTGTGCGGTGGCACCTCGCGCACATCACCGCCGGCGGCGACGAGGAACTCCGCGAGTGGCCGGCCGAGCCCGCTGGCGCCTTCGATGCCCCACCGCTCGACGGTGCCGTGCTCGGTTGCCCACACCAACACCTCCGCGTGGCCGGCGCGGTTGTTGGTGAAGTGGGCGTGGTCGATCTCGCCGCCGCTTGCGTCGAGCAGGGTGGCGGTGAATGTCTTGCGGTGTGGGTCGATGCCGACGATGTTCGTTGCCGTCATGGGTGGTTGCCTCCAGGTTCTACGTTGGTGGGAGGAACCGTGCGACACATCCCAGTCGAGTGATCGACGCTCTCATCAAGTCAGCACGGTTCTCGGTGACCGCGCCGGGGTCGACACTTCAAACGGAAGACAGCCGCCAGCGTGCTGGTGGCGTCGGGATCTCTTTCGAGTCAGACCTCGGCACGGTCACCGACCGTAAGCACCGCCGTCGCGGCGCTCGCGGCATCAACCAGTCCAGCACTGGGATCTCTTTCGGGTGTTCGCCGACCGGCACAGCCGGATCGGCTCCACCTCCCGAGCTCGCCATCTCCGCTCCGCTTCGACGCTCGCCCACCTCCGCGGCGCGACGCGATCAACCGGCCACATGAGCATCTGCGATTGCCTCCGCGAGCCGGCGAGCACCGACCGCCGAACGCAGGCGGGCAAGAATCGGGCCGTGACCCGCGAACGCCGACTTGGTGCGATGCCGCGCAGCCGCGTCGAACGCACCCTGGCGACGGCGCCGCCAGAGGCGCTGTTCGTCCTCTCTGCGATCTCGCAGTACATCGGCGCGGCGATCGCGGTCACCGTCTTCGACGACGTCGAACCGCAGACCGTCGCGTGGTTCCGCGTGATCGGAGCATCGGTCGCACTGCTGGCGATCTCGCCGGGCTTCCATCGGAACTGGACGCGCCGCGACCTGATCGGCGCCGCGATCTTCGGCGTCGCCACCGCGTCGATGAACCTGTTCTTCTACCTCGCGATCGATCGCGTCGACCTCGGCAAGAGCGTGGCCATCGAGTTCCTCGGACCGATCGCGGTCGCGGCTGCAACGACGCGAAACGCACGCAACGCCGTCGCCTTGATGCTGGCCGTGACGGGCGTCGTGACGCTCGGCGGCGTCGAGCTCGGCGACAACGCGCTCGGTGTGGTGTTCATCCTGATCTCGTCCGCGCTCTGGGCGGCGTACATCGTCGTCGGCTCTCGCGTGGCGCAGGTCCGCGACGGGGTGGCCGGCCTCGGCGTCGGGTTGGCGATCGGCACGCTGTTCCTCACGCCCGTCGGCGCACCCTGGAGCGGGCCGGTGTGGCTCTCCCCCACGCTGCTGTTGCTGTGCTGCGCCACCGGCGTCTTCTCGAACGCGATCGGCTACGGCATCGACCAGTACGTGCTCCGACGAGTCCCGATTCGCCGCTTCAGCGTGCTCCTCGCCGCGCTCCCCGTGACCGCCGTGATCATCGGGTGGATCGCGCTCGACCAGCGTCCCAGCGGCTTGGATCTCGCCGGCATCGCCCTCGTGCTCGTCGGCGTCGCAGTCCAAGAGCGCGACGAGATCCAGGCAGTCCCCGAACCCAGCTGACGACGCGATCCACGGGTGGTCGAGCGCCGTGTGGCACCCCGGTGCGCTGGGTCCAGGACGCCGCGCCCGATCGCGGATCGCGACTCACTTGCTCGCGGCGAGATGCTCGGCGAAGAAGGCGAGCATCCGCGTCCAGCTGTCTTCGGCGGCAGCCTCGTCGTGGCCCCCACGAAGCGGGCTCAGCGACGCCAGCGCCGCCGTCACGCCTCGGTGGTGGCTCATGAAGCTGTGACCCGCGTCGGGGTAGGTGACGATGTCGTGGTCGACACCGAGCTCATCGAGGCGACCCGCCAGTCGGCTGCCGTTGCCACCGAAGACACGGTCCCGACCGCCGTAGCCGCTCACCACCGGGCAGATGCCCTCGACGTCGTCGGGCACGTCTCCGTAGAAGGCCGCGGCAGCGCCGACCTCTGGGTGTCTCCCGAGGAGGAGCGCGAACCCGCCACCCATGCAGAAGCCGGCGACGCCGATCCGCGAGCCGTCGACGTCGGAGCGTTCGCTCAGTGACGAGCGGGCGGCTTCCAGGGCTGCGAGGGCGCGTCCTCCACCGTGGGAGTAGGCCCGGATGGTGCGCATGATGCAGATCGGCTTGGGGCCGAGGCCATCGAACAGGTCGGGGGCCAGGGCCGCATACCCTGCGTCGGCGAAGCGCCGCGTGATGCGACGGACGTCGTCGTTGAGACCCAGCAGCTCGTGGACCACGATCACTGCGGGCCACGCACCAGCTTCGCCGACTCCGGCGTGCTCGGGGAGCGCGAGCGAGGCCCGCATCGTCGTGTCACCCAGCGGTACTCGAACGGTCTCGTCCAGAGCCACGAGGTGAGGCTACGTGCCCCAGCGGATCGCCGGGGCCGCCCGGGAGCCGCCGGCGGCCACGAGCCGCGGCTCGATGCCCTGCCTGACCGAGACCGGGCCACGCAGTGGACCCTCGAGGTCCTCCATCCCTCGACCCCGACCCGTCGGTCACTCAGGCGACGGCGCGCTCCTCGTCCTGGTGTTCGCGGAACCACCGGTCGGAGGCCTCGACGATCTCGTTCCAGAACTTGGGGTCGCTGGACCAGTGCCCGAAGGGGACCTCGAGATACTCCTTGGGTCCCCCGAGCCGGTCGTAGTTGCGCCGAGTCAGTCTCGGATCCACCATCTCGTCCCGCGCCTGGTTGATGACCAGCGTGGGAATCCGGTTCTGCTCGAGGGGAACCGCCGGCGGTGTGGTCGAGCAGCTCGCGAAGTACCTGATGGCGATCTTCCGGGGAGGCACTGGATCGGCGTCCCAGAGCGCCTGGAAGTCGGGATCGCGGCGGTCCATGAGCTTGTCGAACCGACCGACCCAGGAGAAGGGGAACCGCACGCGGTGCAGGGGGGTCAGCAACCACATGAAGGCACGCGAGATGTGTGCCGTGCCCCGCACCTTGGCCAGCGGCGCCAGCTTCGAGAAGTCCCACGAGTCGACGGTCGAGAAATCGACCAGGTTCAGGCAGGCGATCGCCCTGACCGGCGCGCCGGCTGCCGCTGCGTAGTACGTGAGGCCGCCGCCGATGCTTCCGCCGCCCATGAACACCGGTCCGTCCCAACGGGACTCGGCCCAGCGCGCCACGTCGACGATGCTCTGTGTGGCCTCGACGACCGTGTAGTCCCCTGGGCGGCCACCGGACAGCCCCTGTCCGATCTGGTCGGGCAGGACCACCGTGTAGCCCCGGTCGAAGTACGTCAACCCCAGTCTCACGAAGATCCGGCAGTAGCCGGCTGCGCCGTGATTGAAGATGACCACCGGAGCGCCAGGATCGGACTGCGGATACACATCCACGTGGATGGACGCTCCGCCGGACCGAACCGAGTGCACCTCGCGCAGCTGATCGCCGCGCGCGAGCGTTGCATCGTCGTAGTAGATCCGCCAGTACTCCTCGCCCATGTCTCGTTCCGACCCCGAACTTGCTCGGGGCTCAGATGAGATCGTCTTCACTGTCTCCCTCCTCTCCTGAGGGGCGCGCCCGACGTCTCGGTGACGCCACGGACTGCGCCCGATCCCCACTCGCTGCGGATGGATGCGACGGCGCCGGCATGGTCCGTCCCGGTCCGGCGTCGCACGTAGGTCGTCGAGCCGATGATCGGGACACATCCTCGAACACCGTCGCGGCGCCCGTACTGCGACCGGAGCACCACGGCACCACCAGCGATCCAGCCCCGTGCCGCACTGGTCGAGCTGCGCGGCGGCCGGTCTCGCCGGGCATGGCCGATCCTCCTTCAGCGATCCAGTCACCATTCTCGCGCCCACTCGCACGACTGCATAGGGCCCGAGAAGCCCAATCCACACCAAGGCCCCCACCGCGCGCCCAGCCGGCTCCCCCGACACTGCCGGGATCCGCACGTCGACCGCCCTCCCGATGGACCCGAATCCGCCCTCGGACAGTGCGTGCCGGCCCGGCATCTGCTCGTGGCTCGACATCGCGTCACCGGGTACCTGAGTACCCGATCGCGAGAAATCGCGAACCGGACCGCGCGGCGCGCCGTACTGGTGGGCGTGACTGCAACGATCACCCCGAACGACCAGCAGGTCGGGCGCACTCGAGTGACTCCCCTCGTCCTCGCGGCGGGCGCCGGCGGCTTCGTTGCACTCGCCATCGGCACGTACGGCCGGGTGCACACGCCCACGGGACAGGGCATGGCGACCTTCGGATTCCCGGCCGTACTGCCGATGAAGGCGTGGTTCACGACGGGTGCCTTCGCGCTCGTGCTCGTCCAGCTCGCGACCGCGCTGCGGATGTGGGGGCGGCTGCCGTTCCCCGGCACGATGCCCACCTGGTTCCCGGCCGCCTCGTTGGATGCGAGGCGCCTGCATCGCTGGTCGGGCACCGCCGCCTTCTTGCTGACGCTGCCCGTCGCGTACCACTGCCTCTGGGCCCTCGGGTTCCAGGACACGACGCCGCGGGTGCTCGTGCACAGCATCCTCGGCTGCGCGTTCTACGGCGCCTTCACGACGAAGATGCTCGTGCTGCGGGTCGATCGCCTCCCGAGCTGGACGCTGCCCGTCGTCGGCGGTTGCCTCGTCGCGATCCTCACGGGCCTCTGGCTCACGTCATCCCTCTGGTTCTTCACCAACGTCGGGTTCCCCGGCGTCTGACCCACGGAGCTCTCATGCGCATCCTCACCCCGACCCTCTCGATCTGCGCGCTCGCAGCTGCGTTCACCGCCGGCGCCCTGACCGCCGCGCCCGACCGACCGGCCCCCGCCGGCCACGCAGCACATGCTGCGCCGGCGGCCGGGCCCGGCACGGCCGGCGGCCCGGCGGAAGCGGCGCCGACCGATGCCGCAGAGGTCCCGACGATCACGATCAGCGGCTTCGCCTTCGACACGCCGTCGGTGCCGGCCGGGTCGACGGTCCGCATCGTCAACACCGACTCGGCACCGCACACGGTGACCGCCCGCGACGGCTCGTTCGACGTGTTCCTCGACGGTGGCACCGAGACCACGTTCGTCGTGCCCACGACCGCGGGCACGTTCGACTTCTTCTGCACGATCCACCCCTCGATGACGAGCTCGCTCGTCGTCACCTGACCACACCCCATCCGGCGGTGAGGCGACTCGCCGCCGTTCCGCACAACCCATCCTGAGGAGGACCCACATGAACACCACCTTCACCCCGCGCGCCCCCAAGCGGGTCGTGACACTCGCCGGGCTCACCGCCGCTGCGGTCGCCCTCAGCGCCTGCGGCGACGATCCGGCACCGATCTCGGCACCGGTCGAGGCGGCCGAGACGACGACCACCGTCGCTGCGCCGGCGCCTGCGGCGACCGCCGCTCCGGTCGAGCCCGCAGCCCCGGCCGCCGAGGCGCCGCGCGATGCCGTCGTCAAGATCAGCCAGACCGAGCTCGGCGACGTCCTCGCCGACGCAGACGGCCAGACCCTCTACGCGTTCACCAACGACGTCGACGCCGTGAGCACCTGCTACGGCACCTGCGCCGAGGCGTGGCCACCGATCATCGTCGACCCCGACTTCATCGTCAGCCCCGGCCTCGACAGCGGCATCTTCGCGACGACCGTGCGCGAGGACGGCAACCACCAGCTCGTGGCCGGCAAGTTCCCCCTCTATCTCTTCGCCGCCGACGCCAAGCCCGGCGACATCACCGGCCACGGCTCGGGCGACGTCTGGTTCGCCGTCGACCTGGGTGGCCGCATCATCGAGGACGGCGCACCGCCGGCCGACGCCGAGCAGGGCGAGACCGCCGACGAGCAGATCTCCGACGAGCAGGCCGGCGAGGTCGTTGCGCCGATGATCCAGCTCGGCGACAGCGAGCTCGGCCCGATCGTCACCGACGCCAACGGGATCTCGCTGTACCTGTTCACCCCGGACGAGGCCGGCAACCCGACCTGCACTGGCGACTGCGCCGGCACGTGGCCGCCGCTGCTCATCGAGGCTGGCAGCGAGCTCGCCGCCGGCGAGGGCATCGACCCGGCCCTGCTGAGCACCGTCGAGCACCCCGACGGCGGCATGCAGCTCAAGATCGGCATCTGGCCGCTCTACTACTTCGCCGGCGACAGTGAGCCCGGCGACGTCACCGGCCAGGGCTCCGGCGACAAGTGGTTCGTCGTCGCCGCCGACGGCAAGGCGATCCGCTGACCCCCAGTTTCACGTTGTGTCAGACACAACGTGAAGGAGCGGGAACCGCGACCTACGCCTCGGCACGACGAGCGGCACGTCTACTGCGGGCGCAGTAGGCGCGGAACCTGCGCCGGGACGATGTGCGACGACGGCGCGACTTCGGATCATGGGAGCATGATCGAAGTCACCAACCTCACCAAGCGCTACGGCACCACGACCGCCGTCGACGACCTCTCCTTCACCGTCCGCCCGGGCATCGTCACCGGCTTCCTCGGCCCGAACGGCGCCGGCAAGTCAACGACGATGCGGATGGTCCTCGGCCTCGACCAGCCGACGCACGGCACCGCCACCCTGAACGGTCGCCGCCTCGACCAGCACACCGCCCCGCTCACCGAGCTCGGTGCGCTGCTCGAGGCGAAAGCCGTCCACCCGAAGCGCACTGCCCGCAACCACCTCCGGGCCCTGGCGGCGACCACGGGCATCTCGAACCGGCGGGTCGACGAGGTGCTCGACATCGTGGGCCTCACCGATGTCGCCGACCGGCTCGCCGGCGGGTTCTCGCTCGGGATGGCCCAGCGGCTCGGCATCGCCTCAGCGCTGCTCGGCGATCCGGCGACGGTGATGCTCGACGAGCCCGTGAACGGCCTCGACCCCGAGGGCGTCCTGTGGATCCGCCACCTCCTGAAGGACCTCGCCGCCGAGGGACGGACCGTGTTCGTGTCGTCGCACCTGATGAGCGAGATGGCGCTGACCGCCGACCACTTCGTGATCATCGGGCGCGGGCGCATGATCGCCGATGTCACCGCCGCCGAGCTCGAGGCGATGGCGCCGGAGGCGAGCGTGTCGGTGCGCAGCGACGACGACGCCAAGCTCCGAGATCTGATGTCCCGGGACGGTGTCTCGATCACGACCACCGCCGAGCCCGGGTTGACCGTGGTCGGCCTGTCGAGCGGCGAGATCGGCCGCATCGCCGCCGACCACGCGATCGCACTCTCCGAGCTCACCAATCGTCGCAGCACGCTGGAGCAGACGTTCATGGATCTGACCGCCGACGCCGTCGAGTACAGCGCCCACTCCGTCCACCGGGAGGCGGCGTGATGACCACCATCGACACGAGCACGCCCCATCGAACCATCCACCACCCGACTGCAGCCCACGAGGGCCGGAACGACAAGCGAGACGACATGAGCACCATCACCACCACCAGCACCAGCACCAGCACCAGCACCACGATCCCCACGACGCCCGACGAGGAGGCGGGAAGCGCGCTCGCCACCGCCGTCCGCAGCGACACCGATGTGTCCCACCGGGTGACGTTGCGGCGGGTGACGTCGTCCGAGTGGCTCAAGTTCAGATCGGTCCGCTCGAACCTCGTCGCCCTCCTCGGATCGGCCGCCGCCGCGATCGGGCTCGGAGCCCTGTTCGCATCGCTCGCGGGCAGTGACGACGGACCCCAACGCCTCGGCAACGACGCCCTGTCGCTCAGCCTCGGCGGGTTCGAGATGAGCCAGCTCGTCGTCGCCATCCTGGGTGTCGCACTGGTCGCCGGCGAGTACCAGACCGGCCTCGTCCGGACGTGGTTCGCCGCCGCTCCCAGTCGTCTTCGGGTCCTCGCAGCGAAGATCGGCGTGTACGGCGCCTCGGCATTCGTCGTGACGCTGGTGGCCGCGACGCTGGCGTTCCTCGCCGGCCAAGCGGTGTTCAGCGGCGAAGCTCTCACGCTCGTCGACGACGGCGTGCTCCAGGCGCTCGTCGGCACCGCATTCTACGCCGCCTGCATCGGCGTGATGGGCATCGGCCTCGGCTTCCTCCTGCGGAGCACCGCTGCCGGCGCCGGCGCCGTCGTGACGACGCTGATGATCGCCCCGATCCTCGTGAACCTGCTCCCGGACTCGATCGCCGACCCGGTCGGCAAGATCCTGCCGAGCAACGCCGGTTCAGCGCTGCGAGGAGTGTCGACCAATAGCGAGCTGTTGTCCGCTGGCTGGGGCCTGGCCGTCCTGCTCGCCTGGGTCGCCGCCATCGTCGGAGCAGCTGCGATCTCGCTCCGCCGCAGGGATGCGTGAGCGACCCGGCGCCGGCGCCGTCATGATGCCCGAGCACACCGGTGGCGCCGTCGTGACGCCGGAGCGAAGCGGCGGCGCCACTACCGTCGCCCACATGAGCGAGCAGCCGCATCCCGAGGGGGTGCGGCTGTCGCCGTGGCGGGTGCCCCCGTGGGCGATCGACACCGTCTTCGTCGCGGTCATCGTCGTGGCGTTCATCGTCCGCCCGTTCACCGACGACATCGACAGCTACGGCTGGGTCGACTGGTTCGGAGGCGCCGCCGCCGTTCTGGCGCTGTTGTCGCGCCGGCGGTTCCCCCTCGCCACACTGACCGTCGCCGTTGCCGCCACCGTGGTGGCGATCGCCGCGTCGGACCGGCCGTCGCTGATCATGCCGGTCGTGCTGGTTGCGCTCTACACCGTGGCGACCCGCTTCCACTGGAAGGTGGCGATCGCGGCCGGTGCCGCGACCACGCTGGTGTTCGCAGTGCTCGTCATTGCGCTCATCGATCGCGGCGAGATCGCCGGTGCCGGCCTCGCTGCGATCGCCTGGCCCGCGTTCGCGGTCGCAGCCGGCACTGCGGTGCGGACGACTCGCGAGAACATCGCCGCCGCCCACGAACGGGCCCGCCGCGCCGAGGAGACCCGCGAGCTCGAAGCCCGCAGGCGGGTGGTCGAGGAGCGGCTGCGGATCGCCCGCGACGTGCACGACCTGGTCGCCCACCACATCGCCGTCGTCAACGTGCAAGCCGGTGTGGCGAGCCACGTCGTTCGATCCGACCCCGACGCCGCGGCCGATGCGCTCGGCATCGTGCGGAACGCCGCCGCGACCGTGGTCACCGAGCTCGGCGAGCTGCTGAGCGTCCTGCGAGCGTCCGACGAAGCGGACGATCCGACCGAACCGACGCCCGACCTGTCCGCGATCGGCGACCTCGTCTCCTCGTTCGCGGCCAGCGGTCTCGAGGTCGGCTTCGAGACGACGGGTTCACCGCGTCCGCTCAGCCCGACGGCCCAGCTCGCCGGGTACCGCGTCGTCCAGGAGGCGCTCACGAATGCGCACAAGTACGGCGACGGTTCGGCCACGGTCGCTCAGCGATTCGGCGACGACGCACTCGAGATCGTCGTGACCAACCCCGTCGGGTCCCGGGCCGGCGACGGCAGTGGCCTGGGTCTGCTCGGGATGCGCGAGCGGCTGGAGGCGGTCGGCGGCTCGCTCGACATCGACGACGACCGCACGCACCGGAGGTTCTCGGTGACGGCCGTGATCCCGGCGCAGGGGTCGACGTGACCGCGCCGGACGGGCCCGAACCGATCCGCGTCGTCCTGGCCGACGACCAGGCGTTGATCCGTGCCGGCTTCCGCGTGCTGATCGACGGCGAACCCGACCTGACGGTCGTGGGCGAAGCGGGCGACGGCGAGGCAGCAATCGAGGTGTTGCGTTCCGAACGCGCCGACATCGTGCTCATGGACATCCGGATGCCGGGCATGGACGGTCTCGCCGCGACCCGTGCGATCTGCGCCGACGACGACCTCGCCGGCGTGAAGGTCATCGTGCTGACGACGTTCGAGCTCGACGAGTACGTCATCCAGGCGGTGCAGGCAGGCGCCAGCGGCTTCCTCGGCAAGGGCGTCGGGCCGACCGAGCTGCTCGACGCGATCCGCACCGTCGCCGCCGGCGACGCGCTCCTCTCGCCGGCCGCCACCAAGGCCCTCCTCGCACGGTTTGCGACCTCCGGACCCGGCAACCTCGACACGACGGCACTCGACGCGCTCACCGAGCGCGAGCGGGAGATGACGGCCCTGGCAGCGCTCGGCCTCACCAACGACGAGATCGCCGAGCGGGCGTTCCTGTCGCCGCTCACCGTCAAGACGCACCTCAACCGGGCGATGATGAAGGCCGGCGTCCGGGACCGCGCCCAGCTCGTGGTGCTTGCGTATCAGACCGGCCTCGTCCGCCCGGGCGACACCGCCTGAGCGCAACAGCTACGAGATGTGCCAGGGGGTTTCAGCGGAGAGGTACGCCGTGCGCGGCGAGCGGCTTGCTCGTCGCCTTGCTTCGCAGGCAACTCCGTGCACCGCAACGATTGGGTCGCCCCGCCTCGCGGCTGGGGCTCCCAGGCACAACTCGTAGCTATCGGTCAGTGCTGAGCGAGCTCGTCGGCGTCGTCGGCGATGCTGCTCGCGTCGTCGGGAACGTCGAGCTCCTCGCTCAGGACGCCCCGCTGGCGCATCTTGGCAACCACCTTGTCGGAGATCTCGCTCCGCTTCTCGGCGGGGATCTTGCCCGGCAGCTTGGCGTCGAGCTTGGCGCGCGCCTCGCTCTCGCTCAGCCCGTGCCACTCGGACTCTCGCTTCGATTTGGCCTGCTTCGCGCACGCCGCGACTGCTCCGAGCAGGATCAGCACGAGGATCAAACGCTTCTTCGTCATGAGTGCACCTCCACAACTCCACGGACAGATGCGACGCTACCGCGATCGCTCCGGTCCCTCCAGGCGCCGTGCGATCGACGACACCCTCCGACCCAGCGGGCCGGGGCACCCGGCCGAGCAGCCCGATCGTTCAGCCGGCGCCGATCGTGGTGCGGTGCAGCACGCGCTCGTGGCCGTCGTAGCCGCCGGTCGCCTTGTGGAGCACCGACCGGTTGTCCCACATGACGAGCATGTCGGGCTCCCACTCGTGCCGGTGGACGAACTCGTCGCGGGTCTGCCACTGATACAGCTCGAACAGCAACTCACGCGCCTGCTCGTCGGGCATGCCGTCGATGCCGATGATGTAGCCGATGCACCCGAACACGCCGGCCCGCCCGGTCTCGGGATGGTCGCGAATGATCGGGTGGAGCTGCGTCGCCATCGCCGACTCGCTCGGGCGGATGTCCATGCTGCGGTCGGTCTGCTGATCGACGTCGCCGTACATGCCGCTCGGCGCGTAGCCACCACGAGCCGAGTGCACCGCGAGCTGCCCCTCGAGGCGCCCACACAGGTCGGCTGGCATGGCATCGAGCGCGGCGTGCTGATCGGCGAACAGCGTGTCGCCGCCGTGCGGAGGGATCGCGACGCCGAAGAGGCACGTGCCCTGCGGCGGCCGGGCCTGGAAGCTCCAGTCGGAGTGCCAGTTCTCGGCGAACAGCGGCGCCGTCTCGCCGGCGTTGCGGCGGATCTCGATCACGTGCTCGCGTCCGGCGATCGGCGCGATGAACGGATCGTCGCCGAACGGACCGAACGCCAGCGTGAAGCGTTCGAGGTCGTCGTCGCTCATCGCCTGCCGCGGGAACGCGAGCACGTGGTGCTCGAGCCACGCGGCGCGGATCGCGGCGACGTCGGCGGCGTCGAGCGGTGCGGTCAGGTCGACGCCCGTGATCGTGGCCCCGCACACCTGGCCCGACGGGGTGACGATGACGGTCACGGCGTGACTCCCACATCGGTGACGGCGTCACCGACCACGGTGACGGCG
>NZ_JASJCS010000100.1 GCF_030065885.1 Ilumatobacter sp.
CCCGACGAACCACCGCCACCACCCGACGACGCAGCGGCGGCGGCGGCGTCGGCCGCGGCCTGCTCCTGGGCGGCCAGCTCGGCCTGGAGTCGTGCCCACGCCTCTTCGGCGCGTCGCTGTTCCTCTTCCTCGATCAGCTGACCGAGCCGGGCCTCGGCGGCGGCCCGCTTCTCGATGAACTGCTCCCTGAGGTCGGACGTCTGGATCTGCTTCTGCTCGATCGTCGCCTTGAGCGTCTCGACCCGCTCGCGCTGGGACGCCAGCTCGGCCTTCTCCTCCTCGAGGACGCGGATGAACTCGTCGAGATCGTCGGTCGTGCCGGTGCCGACCGACAGTGCGACCCGGCTGAACTGCTCGCGGCGCAGCGCCTCGCTGTACACCTCCGCGTTGGAGAACAGCGGGCCGAGCACGTCGCCGCCGGCGCCGGTGAGCGTGCGGAGGGCGACCTCCGACAGGTCACCGCGCAGCGATGCGAGCTCGGCCTCCTTCGCGGCGACGCGGTCCTCGGTCTTGGCGACGTCGACCGTCAGCTGCCGGAGCTCGTCCTCGGCCTCGTTCCAGTCCTCGGCGAGCCGGTCTGCTTGTTCGTGGAGTCGGTCGAGCTCGTCGACGATCCGCTCGACCTCGCGCTGCTGGTCGGCGACCGACGCGTGTACCGCTTCGGGCACGGCGACGGACCCGACGAGGGTCAGGGCAGCAGCGAACACGGCGATGCGGCCGCGACGGAGGGTCGTGCGTTTCGGGGGCTCGGCAGAGGCGGTCTGCATAGCTCAGAGGAGTGTATCGACCATTACGAACACGTTGCGAACAGCACACCGAGAGTTTTCTCGGCGTGCTCCGGCCGTCACGACCGGCCATTCGCAGGGAACGGATCGGTCGGAGCGATCACTCCCACTCGATGGTGCCGGGCGGCTTCGAGGTGATGTCGTAGGCCACCCGGTTGATGCCGGCGACCTCGTTGATGATGCGGCTCGACATCTTCTCCAGCAGCTCGTACGGCAGCCGCGCCCAGTCGGCGGTCATCGCGTCGTCGCTGGTCACGGCCCGGATGATGATCGGGTGGCCGTACGTGCGCTCGTCGCCCATCACGCCGACCGACCGGATGTCGGGCAACACCGCGAACGCCTGCCAGATCTCGCGTTCGAGGCCGGCCCACGCGATCTCCTCGCGCACGATGGCGTCGGCCTCCTGCAGTGTCGCGACCTTCTCGGGCGTGACCTCGCCGATGATCCGCACGCCCAAGCCGGGGCCCGGGAACGGCTGCCGCCACACCATCTCGTCGGGCAGCCCCAACTCGCTGCCCAGCGCCCGCACCTCGTCCTTGAACAGGTCGCGGAGCGGCTCGATGAGCTCGAGCGTCATGTCCTCGGGGAGGCCACCGACGTTGTGGTGGCTCTTGATGACGTCGGCGGTGCCGTCGGCGCCGCCGCTCTCGATCAGGTCGGGGTACAGCGTGCCCTGGACGAGGAATGTCGCGTCGGTCAGCCCGCCGGTGTGCTCTTCGAAGATCCGGATGAACTGCTCGCCGATGATCTTTCGCTTCGCTTCCGGCTCGCTGACCCCGGCCAGCGCCTCGAAGTAGCGGTCGCCGGCGTCCACGTGGATCAGTTCGAGCTGCATGTTGCGCCCGTAGGTCTCGACGATCTGGTCGCTCTCGCCCTTGCGCATCAGACCGGTGTCGACGTAGATGCACGTGAGCTGGTGGCCGATCGCCCGATGCACCAGCGCCGCGGCGACCGACGAGTCGACGCCGCCCGACAACGCGCAGATCGCCCGCTGGTCGCCGACGCGAGCCCGGATCGAGGCCACCTGTTCGTCGATCACCGACGACATCCGCCAGTCGGGCGAGCAGCCGGCGAGGTCGTGGAGGAACGTCCGCAGCACCGCCATGCCGTGCGGTGAGTGGACGACCTCGGGGTGGAACTGCACACCCCAGATACGTCGCTCGTCGTGTTCGAGCACTGCGACCGGTGCGTCCTTCGTCGACGCCGTGGCCCGGAAGCCGGGCGGCGCCTCGGTGATGGCATCGAAGTGGCTCATCCAGACGTCGTGCTCGCTCGGGATGTCGGCGTGGAGCACCGACGACTCGGCCGTGCGGGTCAGGTGTGCCCGCCCGTACTCACCGGCCATGCCTCGACCGACGGTGCCCCCGAGCTGCATGGCGATCAGCTGGGCCCCGTAGCAGATGCCGAACACGGGGATGCCGAGGTCGTAGATCGCCGGGTCGAGGCGCGGCGTCCCTTCGATGTTGACGCTGGCCGGGCCACCCGAGAGGATGATCGCCGAGGGGCGCCGCGCAGCGACCTCGTCGGCGGTGATGCGGTGCGGCACGATCTCGGAGAAGACGTGGAGCTCGCGGACCCGGCGTGCGATCAGCTGGGCGTACTGGGCGCCGAAGTCGACGACGAGCACGGTGTCGTGGTCGTGTGTGGGAGGGCTGTCACGGTCCAAGGAACTCGATGGTAGACAGTCGTCGTGCGCCGCATGGTCATCGCCCTGTGCCTGACGGTGCCGGCGCTCGCCGTCGGATCGGTGGCACCCGCAGCCGCCGCGCCGGCGCCCTCGTTCGCTGCCGAGACCGCCCCGGATGACACGGCACCGCCGCCGCGGGACACGATCAACGAGTTCCTGCCCGAAGAGCGCGGGATCGGCGAGTGCATCAGTGCCCTGCCGAAGCCCGGCTGCGGCAGCGAGGCTCGTGGCGGCTGGCGGCAGGGCTTGATCCTGGCTGCGATCCTCGCCGGGCTGGGGTTCATCGGGTGGCGCGTCGTCGCTGCGTCGCGGCGGGCAAAGGCCGACCAGGTTCCGTGAGCGAGCGGCCTGCACGGCGCTGGCGCGACCGGCCGTGGTTCTGGCCGGCGCTCGGGGTGCTGCCGGCTGCAGCGATCGTGCTCGGCGTCATCGCGACGAGCGGCCGACCGGGCTACGTCGACGGCCTGGCTCACCTCGACCACGACCCGACGTGCGACGAGGACGCGAGCTGCGAGCCGGCCGTGCTCGTCGACGGCGCACCGTGGCGAACGGTCTGCCGCACCGTCGACGATGCCCGCGTGAGCGACGAGAAGGTCGCTCAGGGACCAGGTGGTGTGGGCTACCGCATCCGCGACGTCGACCCTGCGGTCGCCATGGCCGTGCGGGATCCGTCGGTGTGCACGTGGGAGCGCGATGCGATCCTCGTCGGACGCTGCCTGGCCGTCGCCGGGGGCGTCCTCGATGCCGCCTGTTGACTGGGGGCGGTCAGCTGGGGCCGAATGCCAGCTGCCACCAGCGTTCGAGGCGATCGCGATGTCGGCCGAGCACCATCACCACATGGTTGCCGAGCGGATCCTCGAGCAGCGACGACGCAGGCTGATCGGCCAGCCGCACCGTCACCTGGGTCCGGCAGAGGTCGGGTGACGAGCCGGTCTCGACGATCTCGGCATCGGTGAACCAGTGCCGCTCGAGCGCCGCGCCGCCGAGCCGCATCAGCGTGACCCAGCCGGGTTCGAACGTGCCGCGCAGCCCGATCCCGAGGCCGCTCTCGAAGTGCGTGTGGAGCTCGAGGTCGTGGACCATCGACGGCGCAACCGTGCAATGCGCCAGCAGCACGGTGTTCGCATCGCCGTCGACCTGCGCGGGGTTGGCGACCCAGGCGGGCTGCTCGAGCAGCTCCCGTGCGATCATCATCGACACGGTCGAGGCGACGTCACCCTCACAGCCGGCGACGACGCCCGTGTCGTTCAACTCGGCGAGCGCCACGCAGCCCGACGTCGCGAGATCGGTGATGAAGTCGAAGCAGCGGACGGCGACGGCGTCGACCTGGTGCTCCGCCAGCGTCGCGACCAGCGCCGGATGCAGTGCGGCTGCGGTCACGGTCTCGTCGTCCGGGGAACCGTGGCCGGCGAAGCGGATCGCGACGGGCCGGGCATCGTCGGGGTCGGTTGCACGGTGGCGCCTGATCGGTTCCTCGATGTCGACGTCGACCAGCTCGATGCCCCAGCGGTCGAGCAGCCGTTCGCGCATCGGAACGCTGGCGACCAGCCACTCCGACGGCTCGCCGACGAGGCCGAGCCGCGAACCGCGCAGCCGGTGCAGCGAGCGCAGGTCCTCGACAGCCGCGGCGAGCAGCTCGGGGTCGGTGTCGGCCGGCACGATCCGTCCGTGGACCCCCGACTGCCGGAGGCTCGCCAGCGTCTCGAGCGCCGCGGGCAGGCTGTTGTGCACACCGTGTGCGACGAGCACGACCGGCTCCCACGGCACGACGAGATGGCGACGGGCCACGACGTCGAGCGCAGCGCGTTCGGTCCCTCCTGTCGCCATCACGACGACGTGTGGTGACGCGGGCTGCGCGGTCGGGTCGTCGGTCGGGGCACCGCCGAGACCGTCGAGCGCCGCCCGCACCGGGGACGTGATGCGGTCGATCGCAGCGGCATCGTGCAGCGGCGACGCGACCACCGTGTAGCGGAGACCGGTCATGGGTCAACCACACCAGAGACCGCTCCGAGCGGCCAGTGCCGAAGGTCCTGGCCGGCGAGTTCGCGCCGATGGGCGGGGTGTCGTACCGTGCCGCACGTGACGCCCGACGAGTTCCGAGAGCACGGGCATGCGCTGATCGACCGCGTCGCCGAGTACCTCGAGACGGTCGAGGACCGTCCGGTCGTCCCCGAGATCGAGCCGGGGGCCGTCCGGGCGATGCTGCCAGAGCACCCGCCGACCCAGCCGGAGTCGTGGGACGACGTGATGGCCGACGTCGAGCGGGTCGTGCTCCCGACGATCACGCACTGGCAGCACCCCGGCTGGTTCGCCTACTTCCCGGCGAACACGACGTATTCGTCGATCCTCGGTGAGCTGCTCTCGGCCGGACTCGGCGTGCAGGGCATGAGCTGGATCACGTCGCCGGCGTGCACCGAGATCGAGACGCTGATGCTCGACTGGATGCAGGAGCTGCTCGAACTGCCCGAGGCGTTCCGCTCGACCAGCCGGTGGGGCGGCGGCGTCATCCAGGGCTCGGCGAGCGAGGCCACGCTGGTCGCCATCCTGGCCGCACGGTGGCGGGCGACCGGCGGCGACGTGAACGCCGACGGTGACACCTCGCTGCTCACCGCCTACACCACGTCGCAGGCGCACTCGTCGGTCGAGAAGGGTCTGCGCATCGCCGGCATCGGAACCGACCGGATCCGCGTGGTCGAGCACGACGAGACGTTCGCGATGAGGCCCGCTGCGTTCCGCGATGCGGTCAACGCCGACACGAAGGCAGGCTTCCGCCCGTTCTTCGTGTGCTCGACCCACGGCACGACGTCATCGATGGCGTTCGACCCGACGTCGGCGATCGCCGACATCTGCAGGGTCAACGACATCTGGCTCCACGTCGACGGCGCGATGAGCGGGATCGCCGCGCTGGCGCCCGAGCACCGTTGGGTCAACGAGGGCCTCGAGCACGCCGACAGCTACTGCACGAACCCCCACAAGTGGATGGGCGTCAACTTCGACTGCACGCTCTACTGGACGACCGATCGTGCCGCACTGCTCGGCGCGCTCAGCATCCTGCCCGAGTACCTGCGCTCGGCTGCGGCCGAGTCGGGCGCCGCGATCGACTACCGCGATTGGCAGATCCCGCTCGGCCGGCGGTTCCGCGCGCTGAAGCTGTGGTTCACGATCCGCCTCGACGGCGTCGCATCGGTGCAGGACCGCATCAGGCGCGACATCTCGCTCACGCAGGAGCTCGCCGAATGGGTCGCGGGCGACGAGCGGTTCGACATCGTCGCCCCGCACCCGCTGAACCTGCTGTGCCTGCGCGCCGCCGGCGACGACCTCGACGAGACCAACGAGCGCACCGACACGCTCATCGACCGGATCAACTCGCTCGGCAAGGCCCACGTGACGCGGACCGTGCTCGGCGGGCGGTCAGTGCTCCGCGTCTCGATCGGCGCCCGCACCACCGAACGCGAGCACGTGATCGCGCTGTGGGCGCAGCTCCGCGGTCTGATCAGCTGACGCCGAGCGTGCGGCGGAGGAGGTCGACGAGCATCGTCGCGGTGGCGCCCCAGACGGTCTCGTCGTCGAGCTCGAAGAAGTGCAGCGTCCGGTCGGTCGGACCGATCCCCCAGACCTCGGAGTGGTAGGTGTCGGCGCGGGTCAGCTCGGCGAGCGGGAGCCAGAAGACCCGGTCGACCTCGGACGTCTCGCCGACCAGTGGGAGCGCCTCGTCGACGGTCGCCACCTTCGGCACGATGTAGCTCCGCGACACCACCGTGTTGAGGTGTTCGAGCTCGCCGTGGAGGTGCACGTGGCCGGGTTCGAGCCCGACCTCCTCGTGCGCCTCGCGCAGCGCCGTCTCGACAGGGGTCTCTCCGGGATCCATTCGGCCGCCCGGGAAGCTGACCTCGCCGCGGTGGTGCCGCAGCTCCCACGAGCGGCGGGTGAGCAGCACCTCGGGGCCGCGTACGCCGTCGGCGAGCGCGATCAGGACCGCAGAGGGCCGGGCATTCGGAAACGCGGGCAGCACCGGGCGGTCGATCTCGGGCACGGCGGCGAGCACGTCGCCGAGCGACGGAGCGGCACCGATCGGCCAGGGCGCACCCGGACCGGCGCTCCAGCGCGAGGGTCGCGGGATGACCTGTCGGCCGCCGGCGCGGCGACCGGTCGTACCGGTCACGTCAACTCGTGGCCGCTGACGGGGTCCACCCGCTCTCGGAGAGCTCCTGGAGCACCTCGGGCAGCCCGGCGGTCTTCAGGTTGGCGAGCACCTTGCCAGGGGTCTCCTCCCCCCGTTCGAACTCCTCCCATGCGTGGATGAGCTTGCTGAGGTCGGGGGCGGGCCGCTCGAACGACATCGTCTCAGCCTATGGCGGCGCAGCCCGGTTGCAGATCGTCCGACAAATCCCTATTGTTCGAGAAATGTCGGACGTTCAACGACGAGACTACGAGCTCCACCCCGAGCTGTCGATCGACACGCCGGCGCAGCTCAAGGCGCTCGGCGATCCGTTGCGCAGCACGATCGTCGACGTCGTGCTCGAACGCGCGATGTCGGTCACCGAGCTCGCCGAGCGCCTCGATCGTCCACGCGGCACCATCGCCTATCACGTCGACGTGCTCGTCGACGCCGGCCTGCTCCACGTCGTGCACACCCGCAAGGTCCGCGCCATCGAGGAGCGGTTCTACGGCAGGGTCGCCCTGACGTACGTGCTCCCCGACCGGCCGGGCGAGATCCCGTTCATCCGGGACGTGTTCGCCGAGATCGACCTCGATCGCATGCACGAGAGCAAGGTCGGCCTCAGCACCTACCGGCACGCCCGCATCCCGGCGGATCGCGTCGTGGAGTTCGGCGAGCGGCTGCTCGCCCTCGCCGTCGAGTTCGCCGAGGAACCCCGCGGTGGCGACACCGAATTCGGCATGTTCCTCGCGCTGTTCCCCACCAACCGCACCGTGGCCCCGCCCGTGCGCCACGCCGAGCACGGCGAGGAGCCGACATGACCGACGAGCAGCTACCCGAACCGTCCGGTCCCTCGGATCGCGCCACGGTCGTCGACGCCCCCGAACGCGCGGCTGCGGAGGTCCGCCCGCGACGACGTCCGCTCGGACCGAGCTATCGCAAGCTCTTCGGCGCGACGGTCGTCTCCAACCTGGGCGACGGCATGGCGATGGTCGCCTACCCCTGGCTGGCGAGCGCCGTGACCCGCAACCCGATCCTGGTCGCCCTCGTCGCCGTCACCCAACGCCTCCCCTGGCTCCTCTTCACGCTGCCGGCGGGTGTCATCACCGACCGCATCGACCGGCGCAGGGCGATGGTGTCGATGGACGTGGTGCGGTTCGCGATCACGCTGCTCGTCGCGTTCGCCGTGCTGGGCGCGCAGGGCACGCTGCCCGGCCCCGACGACGTCGAGTCGGTCACCGGCACCCGGTTCGGTCTCTACGCGGTGGTACTGATCGCGACGCTGCTGCTGGGCATGGCCGAGGTGCTGCGCGACAACTCGGCCCAGACGATCCTGCCCAACATCGTCGCCGCCGATCAGCTCGAGAAGGCGAACGGGCGCATGTGGAGCGTCGAGGGCGTCACCAACACGTTCCTCGGCCCGCCGTTCGGCTCGATCCTGCTGCTCGTCGCGTTCTCGCTGCCGTTCTTCGTCGATGCCGCGACGTTCTTCGTCGCCGCCGCCCTCGTGTTCCTCATCCCCGGCAGCTTCCGCGCCGACCGGAGCGACCAACCGAAGCAGACGTTCCGCGAAGAGCTGAGCGAGGGTGTGCGATGGCTGATGGGACACCCGTTGCTGCGACCGATGGCGATCATCCTCGGGCTGATGAACGGGGCGATGATGATCGCGATGGCGCCGATCGTGCTCTTCGCCCAGGAGGTGCTCGACGTCGGTCCGTTGCTGTTCACGATCCTGTTCTTCGGGAGCGCCGTCGGTGGGCTGATCGGCGGCAACGTGGCCCCTGCGGTCTCGACGCGCCTCGGCAGCGGCACGTCGCTGGCCATTGCGCTCGGCGGGCTCGCGATCTCGCCGGCACTGATCGGCCTCATCGCCTGGTGGCCGGCCGTGCTCGTGCTGCTGGGGATCGAGGCGTTCCTGGGGATCCTGTGGAACGTGATCACCGTCAGCCTCCGCCAGACGATCATCCCCGAGCACCTGCTCGGCCGGGTCAACAGCGTCTACCGGTTCTTCGCATGGGGGATGATGCCGATCGGTGCCGCGATCGGCGGCGTGCTGGTGTTCCTGGTCGAGGGTCTCGCCGACCGCGATCTCGCCCTGCGCTCGACGTGGTTCGCGGTCGCCGTGGTGCACGCCGGGCTGTTCCTGTTCGGACGGGCCAAGCTCACCACCGAGAAGCTCGAGGCGGCGCGCGCGGCCGCTACTCAGCCCGCTTCTTGATGGCCTTGTAGGCGTTGCCGGCCATGCGGCCGGCGGAGCGGCCGAGCTCCTCACCCTTGGGGCCGGCCTTCTCGGCGCGTCGTTGCTTGCGGTCCTTGCGTTCGGCCCAGTCGGTGTAGAACCACAGGAACCCGAGCGGCACCAGGATCACGAGCATCACCAGCCGGCCGGTGAACTCGACGTCGATCCACGGCTGCACGGCGGCGACCAGGATCCCGACGATCACGATCAGATCGAGCCAGCGGTGCGTTGCCCGCCCGACGATCTTGAACGCCCCCAGCGGGCCACGCACGATCGACGCGTTGACCATCACGACGGCACCGGCGATGGCCGGCACGAGCGGCTCGGGATCCTGCATCCCCTGCGCCACGAGCGAGATGCCGATCAGGTACTCCGCCAGTTGGTGCACCCAGAACGGCCGCATCGCACGCTCACCCACGGGGCGAACCTACCCGCCCGGACGCGCAACGACCCGGGGCCGGAGCCCCGGGCCGTCGTCAGGCGTTACAGATGGTGTCAGACACCAACCGTCACATCATGCCGCCCATGCCGCCCATCGGGTCCATGCCGCCGCCGCCCATCGGAGCCGGGGGCTCGGGCTTGTCGGCGACCAGGGCCTCGGTGGTGAGTACCAGCGCGGCGATCGACGAGGCGTTCTGCAGCCCCGCACGAGTGACCTTGGCCGGGTCGATGATGCCGGCCTTCATGAGGTCCTCGAGTTCGCCGGTGGCAGCGTTGAGGCCGTTGGTGCCGGTCTCGGCCTCGACCGCACGCACCATGACCGAGCCCTCGAGGCCGGCGTTCTCCGCGATGTTGCGGGTCGGGGCCACGAGCGACTCCCACACCAGCCGGGCACCGGTCTGCTCGTCGCCCTCGAGGCCGTCGGCGACCGTCTGCACGGCGCCACGGGCACGGATCAGGGCGGTGCCGCCACCGGCGACCACACCCTCCTCGATCGCGGCACGAACCGACGACACGGCGTCCTCGATGCGGTGCTTCTTCTCCTTGAGCTCGACCTCGGTCGCCGCGCCGACCTGGATGACGGCGACGCCGCCGGCCAGCTTGGCGAGGCGCTCCTGGAGCTTCTCACGATCCCAGTCCGAGTCGGTGTTGTCGATCTCGGTCTTGATCTGCGCGATGCGGCCGGCGACGTCGTCCTCGGACCCGCCACCGTCGACGATGGTGGTGTTGTCCTTGGTGATGATGATGCGCTTGGCCGTGCCGAGCAGGTCGAGCGTCGTGTTCTCGAGCTTGAGGCCGACGTCCTCGCTGATGACCTGGCCGCCGGTCAGGACGGCCATGTCCTGCAGCATCGCCTTGCGGCGGTCGCCGAAGCCCGGTGCCTTGACGGCCGCTGCGTTGAACGTGCCGCGGATCTTGTTGACGACGAGCGTGGCGAGGGCCTCGCCCTCGATGTCCTCGGCGATGATCACGAGCGGCTTGCCGGTCTTCATGACGCCTTCGAGCACCGGCAGCATCTGCTGGACCGACGAGATCTTGCCCTGGTTGAGCAGGATGTACGCGTCCTCCAACACCGCTTCCTGACGGTCGGGGTCGGTGACGAAGTACGGCGACAGGTAGCCCTTGTCGAACTGCATGCCCTCGGTGAACTCGAGCTCGGTGCCGAACGTGTTCGACTCCTCGACCGTGACCACGCCGTCCTTGCCGACCTTGTCGATGGCGTCGGCGATGACCGCGCCGATCGACGAGTCGGCCGCCGAGATGGTGGCGACGTTGGCGATGTCGCTCTTGTCGTCGACGTCCTTGGCCTGGCTCTGGATCGACTCGACCGCTGCGGCGACGGCCTTCTCGATGCCCTTCTTGACCGCCATCGGGTTGGCGCCGGCGGCCACGTTCTTCATACCGGTCCGCATCATCGCCTGGGCGAGCACGGTGGCGGTGGTGGTGCCATCACCGGCGATGTCGTCGGTCTTGGTGGCGACCTCCTTCACGAGCTGGGCGCCCATGTTCTCGAACGGGTCGTCGAGCTCGATCTCCTTGGCGATCGACACGCCGTCGTTGGTGATCGTCGGCGCGCCGAACTTCTTGTCGAGCACGACGTTGCGGCCCTTGGGCCCGAGCGTCACCCGAACGGCGTCGGCGAGCTTGTTGACGCCGGCCTCGAGCGAGCGACGTGCGTCATCGTCGAAGTGGAGCAGTTTGGTCATGTGGAATCAGTTCCTCGAATCTGGGTGGGGGTTGATCAGCCTTCGACGATCGCGAGCACGTCACGACCGTTGAGCACGAGTACTTCGTCACCGTCGAGGGTGACCTCGGTGCCGCCGTACTTCGAGTACAGCACCGTGTCGCCGACGTTGATGTCGAGCGGGATGATCTCGCCGGTCGACTCGGCACGCTTGCCGGGGCCGACGGCGAGGACCGAGCCCTGCTGCGGCTTCTCCTTGGCGGTGTCGGGGATCACGAGACCCGATGCGGTCTGGGTCTCGGCCTCGTTGGGCTTGACGACGATGCGGTCATCGAGCGGCTTCAGGTTCATGGGTGCATGCCTCCGTTGGCGTGTCACAGGGGATTCGGGTGCGTTCAGGGCCGTTAGCACTCGGCCCGAGCGAGTGCCAATGTTAGACGCTGCGCCGGGTCGTTAGCAACCGGAGGCCGAGAGTGCTAATGCGTCGATCGCGACGACACGCGCTGCCGTCGAGGTGCGCCCGGCGCAGGCCGGCGCTCCGGGCGCGTCATCGGGCTGCGGCGTCGGGGCGGTCCAACGTGAGCAGGTCGACCAGCCGCTGCGGCACCGACACCACCCACGCCGCAGGCGCGATCCGGCGCGGGAGCCGTACGGCCGCACGACCGGCCTCCACCGCGTCGACGACCTCCGTCGCGACCCGCACGCGATCCACCTCGGGCAGCACCAACAGCCGGCGGAGGCGGCGGAAGCCGTGCTCGGTCGGCGGGTGCGCGTATGCGCGGTCGAGCATGTCGGTCGGGGACGGGCCGATCTCGACGATCGTCAGCCCGACCGGCGAGCGCCCCAGCTCCGTGCGCAGCACGCGGTGGAAGGCGGAGAGCCCCGCCTTGGTGCTGCCGTACAACACGATGCCCGGAAAGGCGGCGACCGACGCCATCGAGCTGACATTGACCACGTGGCCGCCGTTGCGCCGCACCATGCGCGGGATCACCTGGCGGCAGAGCTCGATCGGGGTGGCGAGGTTGATCTGCTGGATCGCCCGAACGTCGTCGGCCGATGCGTCGAGGAAGGGTCCACGGGCGTCGACACCAGCGTTGTTGACCCAGACGTCGATCGGCCCGTGCTCCTCCTCGATCCGCTCGACGAGGCCCTCGACGACCTCGGGATCAGCGAGGTCGGCCCGCACCTCGACGCCTTCCCGGCGGGCGACACCGATCACGGTCACGCCGCGCCGGCGGGCTTCGTGCGTGATGGCCTCACCGATGCCGGCCGAAGCGCCGGTCACGACCCACGTCGTCCCGTCGATCTCCATCTTCGAGTGCATAGCACTCGGGCCCAAGGTGTCACGGTCCCTCACACGCCCGACGGTGGGGACGCCGCGCCGCCGCGACGGCGACCAGACCGACGATCACCGCCCCCAGGGCCACGATCGTGAGATGCGCGCCGTTGCCGCCCGTGGCGGGCAGGACGTTCACCGGAGCCGGCACGAACGTCGTCGTCGGTGCCGGCTGGATGGTCGTGGTCGGCAGGGTGGTCGTGACCGGCGCAGTGGTCGTGGTCGGCAGGGTGGTCGTGACCGGCGCGGTGGTCGTGGTCGCCGGGGCGTCCGGCGTGAGGGCGGCGTCGATGCCGGAGATCACGGTGCGGGGGGCGGCTGCGATCTGGTCCCCACCGAAGTTGAAGCCGCTGCCGGAGGCCCACGGGACGTCGTTCCAGCACTCGGGCACGTAGCCCGGCGCTCTGAAGCACACGAGCACGCCGACCTCGTGCAGCCCACTGATCCGGTAGGCGCCATCGGCGTCGGCCGCCTCGACGAACGAACCCTCCCAGTCACCGTCGGGCATCACGGCCACCCACACCGCGCGGGCGCCCGCGAGCGGCGCTCCGGTCAGCTCGTCGGTCACGGCGCCTTCGATCACGCCGCCCAGGCTCAGCCCCCACGTCAGCGTGGTGGCCTCCCCACCCACAACGGTCACTGCGTCGGCCGACGCCATGTCGGGCGCGTCGTCGTACCACTCGCGCGCGTACTCGGATGGGATCATCGTGACGTTGTTGCCGGCCACGAGTTGGTAGTCGCCCGGCTCGAGGCCCTGGAGGTCGAAACGGCCCGCCGCATCGGTCGACATCTCGGCCCCGGTCGGGCCCATCGCCATCATGTGGACACCTGCGACGGGCGTCCCGGTCACGTCGTCGACGATCGTGCCCCGGATCGCTCCCGAGGCATCGGAGATCGAGACCGAGACGTCGTCGAACACCGTGAGCTCGGTCGTGTCCGGAAGGGTCAACAGGACCGTCACGGTGTCGACGACCGTGCCCAGGCCACCGGCGATGTTGACGATGTAGGAGCATGCCCATTCGTAGGGCGGCGGAACCGGATCGCCCGGGAGGCGTGTCGAGGGCACGACGCAGCTCGTGTCGACCAACGCGGGGTTGGCGGCATCGGCAACGTCACCGAACCGATCGCTCATCACCGCGGTGATCGTGAACTCCGGATCGCCTGCGGCGTGCAGCCCGACGGTGACGCGGACGTCGGAACCGGTAGGCACCACGCGGTCGGGATGGGCGCTCACGTCCAGGAAGAACCCATCGGTCCGCGCGCGTGCGGTCGCGGACGGGACCAGCGCGACGACCAGCACGGCGAGCACACGTCCGATCATCCCCATGACGACCTCCCGCTACGTGTCGCCGGGATCCCGCACCGGGAACCCTCACGCGTTCATCGAACACCCGGCGGACCCGGAGCACAAGAGCGCCCGGATCGGCGGGCCGCCCGGCTGTGCCGCGCTCAGCCGCTGGCTGCCTCGATGCCGCACGCCCGCAGCACGGCGATGGTCTGGGCGAGGGGCAGGCCGATCACGTTCGTCGGGCTGCCGTCGACGCGCTCGACGAACGCGCCGGCGGCATCCTGCATGCCGTAGGCCCCGGCCTTGTCGCGGTGCTCGCCGATCGACAGGTACCAGTCGATCGCTGCGGCATCGAGGTCGACGAACGTGACGTCCGTCGTGGCAAGGGCGCGGTGCATGCCGGTCATGCGCCAGCCGACGATCGCGGTGTGCACCCGATGGGTGCGGCCGGACAGCTGCTCCAGCATGCGGCGGGCGTCGGCGTCATCGGCCGGCTTGCCGAACACCTCGCCGTCCACGTCCACGGTGGTGTCGGCGGCCAGCACCGCCACGTCGCCCGCCGCTGCGATGCCCATCCGGTTGACGACGGCCAGGGCCTTGGACTCGGCGATCCGGGTGACGTAGTCGAGCGGCGGCTCGCCGTCGCGTCGCGTCTCGTCGACATCGGCCGCCACGACTTCGAAGTCGAGACCGATGCTGCGCAGCAGCTGGTGTCGCCGGGGGGACGACGAGGCGAGCACGAGCGATGTCGGCACGAGCAGCTCCGAAGTGGCTGGCTCAGCCGCCGGACAGCGCCATGACGCGTCCGTCGTCCGGCACGACGAGCTCGGAGCGATCGGTGAGATAGTCCGCCGGCAGCGCGACCTTGATCGGCCCGTTGGTGTGGCCGCGCTTGATGCGCTCGCCACCCTCGACGATGCGGATCGCCGGGTCGAGTCGGCCCAGCTCCTCGTCGAGCTCGGTCAGTCTGGAGACCTGGGCGAGACGCCGCCGGACCGCCGGGCCGACGGGATAGCCCGAGAGGTACCACGACGTGTGCTTGCGGAAGTCGCGGAGTGCGTAGTCCTCGCCGCCGTGGCCCCGGAAGTGCTCGACGAGCAGTCGGCCGTGGCGGGCCATGGCAGCGGTGACCTCGCCGAGAGATCGTGACGGTGGCGCCACGCCGCCGGCGAGGACGGTGATCAGGTCGCCGAACAGCCACGGGCGACCCAGGCAGCCGCGACCCACGACGACGCCGTCGCAGCCGGTCCGCGCCATCATCGCGACGGCATCG
The DNA here is from genome assembly GCF_030065885.1 of Ilumatobacter sp. Lineage (GTDB taxonomy): Bacteria > Actinomycetota > Acidimicrobiia > Acidimicrobiales > Ilumatobacteraceae > Ilumatobacter. The sequence goes on from NZ_JASJCS010000100.1 coordinate 14,893, forward strand.
GTGGCCTCCCAGATGTCGCCGTTGCCGAGCACGGGGATCTCGGGCACCGCCGCTTTGAGCTCGCCGATGGCGTCCCAGCGGGCCGCGCCGGCGTAGTGCTGCTCGACCGTGCGGGCGTGCAGCGCGATCCACGCGACGCCCTCGTCGGCGCAGATCCGGCCGGTGTCGAGGTCGGTGCGCAGGTCGTCCCACAGGCCCATCCGGAACTTGGCCGTCACGGGGACGCCGTACGGCGCCGCGGCCGTGACGGCGGCCCGCACGATCGCCCGCAGGAGGTTCGGCTTGGCGGGCACCGCTGCGCCACCGCCCTTGCGGGTGACCTTGGCCGCCGGGCAGCCGAAGTTGAGGTCGATGTGGTCGACGACACCTTCGTCGCACACCTGGTGCACCGCCCGGGCGAGCACGACGGGGTCACTGCCGTAGATCTGCAGGCTGCGGGGCGACTCGTCGGGTCCGAAGCTCGTCATGCGGATCGTCTTGGCGTTGCGATGGACGACGGCGTTCGCCATCACCATCTCGTTGACGTAGACGAGGTCGGGGCCGTACGACCGGCACATCGCCCGGAACGCACGGTTGGTCACGCCGGCCATCGGGGCGAGCACGACCGGCGCCACCGGCGCGAAGTCGCCGATCCGGAGCTGGTGACGGGTGGTTGCGGCCGACATGACCCGTACACGGTACCGGTCGTGGCCGGCCGGCCGCTCGACATCGCGCTGCCGGGTGCTGCAGGATGGCAGGATCGGATCGACGACGGCACCTGCGACGTCGCCCTGGACGGTTGGGGCCGGCGACCTGTCCACGAAGCGTGAAACGCTCGGCGTCTACGCCCGGGCCGGCTCGGCGCGGGTGCTCATCGCCGCGGCCGTGCTGCTCGGCACTGTGCGCGCCGTCGTCGGCGGCGGCTTCGGCCGCGGCGACCTCATCGCCCTCGGTGTGACCCTGCTGATCACCGGCACCGTGGAATGGATCATCCACCGGTTCCTGCTCCACGCACCCGAGGACGCCTGGACGTCGCGCACCCTCGGCACCGGCAGTGGTCATCGACGGCACCACCTCGACCCGACCGACATCCAGTGGCTGCTGCTCGGCGGGCTCGACGCCGGTGTGTTCATCACCGCCTTCGGGTTGGTGACGGCGGCCTGGACACTCCCGCTGATGTGGGTCACGGGCTCGGCGCTGCTCGGCCCGTTCCTGTCGGCCTGGACGCTCGCTGCGATCGGCCTCGCCCACTACGAGTGGGTGCACCTGCTGGTGCACACGAGGTACCGGTGCCGCACGCGCTACTACCGGCGGCTCGCCCGCAACCACCGCCTGCACCACTTCCGCAACGAGAACTACTGGCTCGGCGTCACCAGCAACTCGGGCGACCGGCTCTTGCGCACGTACCCCCAGCGCAAGACCGACGTCCCGCTGAGCGACACGGCGCGATCCCTCGGAGCCCCCTAGACGCCCCGGCCGTCAGGGCGCCGTCGGCGGCTCCCGGAAGAGCGCACGCGCCCGGTCGGCGATCCGTTCGACGACGTCGGCGGGCGGCGGCTCGTCGTTGACGAACATCGCGACTTGCAGGAGCGGGCCATGCGAACCGTGGCGCGTCATCTGGTCGTCGGTGACGGGCTGCACGACGTAGTGCAGATGGACCGGCCGACCGCCGGCATGCGACCAGAGGCAGTTGTACACCTGCTCGGCGCCGACGAGGTCGCCGGCGATCTTCGACGCCCGCTTCAGGAGCGGCCCGAGCTCGTCGGCCTCGTCGTCGCTCAACTCGGCGACGTGGGTCACGTGTCGACGGGGCTTGACGATCAGCGCGCCGAGGCCCATCGGTCCGACGCAGTGCTCGACCAACCATGCCGAGGTCTCGAAGATGCGGCCTCCCGGCGGGTGCACTCGACCGGTCGACAGGTCGCACGCCTCGCACCCGACAACGTCCGATGGCTCCGCCGCGCGCACGACTCCAGTGTCGCACGCGCGTGCCCCGGCATCGACTCCCGGCTCGAACGCCCTGCCCGCCCCATTCAGCTTCGCCCGCTGTGACAGCCAGGAACGGGAACCCGACTACCGATCGAGCAGGGGCAGCTTCAGGTTGGGCATGGCGCCGGTGTCGAGGCCCGACGGACCGTCGCTCGCCAGGCGATGCCAGCCGGCAGCCGCGATCATGGCGGCATTGTCGGTGCACATCGACCGGCCGGGAAGGAAGCCGTTCACCCCGTCGTTCGCACAAGCGCCGAGCATCTCCTCACGAAGGAGCGAGTTCGCCGCGACGCCACCGCCCAGCACGATGCCGGTCGCGCCGACCTGCTGGGCCGCCCGGCGCGCCTTGGAGACCAGCACGTCGACCACCGCCTGCTGGAACGACGCAGCGACGTCGGCCGACGCGACGTCGGGGTGCTTGCGCACGTAGTTCATCACGGCCGTCTTCAGCCCGCTGAAGCTGAAGTCGAGGTTGTCGGCGTCCTCGGTCAACGCCCGCGGGAAGCGGATCGCGTCGGGGTCGCCGTTCAACGCGGCGGCGTCGATCGCCGGGCCGCCCGGGTAGCCGAGGTCGAGGAAGCGGGCGACCTTGTCGAACGCCTCCCCGGCGGCGTCGTCGATCGTCTGGCCCAACATCCGGTACCGGCCGTGACCCTCCATCTCGATCAGCATCGTGTGACCGCCCGACACGAGCAGCACGACGAGCGGGAACTCGAGCGACGGATCCTCGAGGAACGCCGAGTACAGGTGCGCCTCGAGGTGGTTGACGGCGACGAACGGAACGTCCCACGCCAGCGAGAGCGCTTTCGCCGCCGACACGCCGACGAGGAGCGCCCCGATCAGGCCCGGCCCGTAGGTGCA
>NZ_JASJCS010000101.1 GCF_030065885.1 Ilumatobacter sp.
CCGTCGCGAGTTGTGTCAGACACAACTCGCGACGAGCTCGCTCGGCGGGGATATTCGCCCGCATCGGGTCGGCGTCGGGCCGTACCATCCCGGTGGGACGGTGCGCCATGAAGATCTTCGTCAGCTACCGCCGGGACGACAGCCGCGACGTGGTCGTCCCGCTCTGTGATCGCCTCGGCGACGCGTTCGGGGACCACAACGTGTTCCGCGACGAGGACACGCTCGCACCCGGCAGCGGCTTCATGGGCGGTGTGATCGGTGGCATCTACACCGCCGATCTGATCCTCGTCGCCGTCGGGCCGAGGTGGCTGACCGTCACCGACAGCCGCGGTCGACGCCGCATCGACGACAAGGACGACGCCGTCCGCATGGAGGTCGGTGGTGCGCTCGCCTCGCGCCGGCCGACGATCCCGCTGCTGGTTCACGGTGCGGCGATGCCGAGTCGCCGGGAACTGCCCCGCGACATTCGCAACTTCGCGAGCCTGAGCGCGCTCTCGATCCCCGACGGTCCGGCGTTCCACGACGCCGTCGACGGCTTGATCGCACATCTCGGTGGTCCGAGGCGTGACCCGACGGTGCCGACCGTGGGCCGCCGCCCGCGCCGCAACGTGGCGTGGACGTCGTTCGAGGGACGGTGGCAGACGCCCGACGGGATGTTCCACGAGATCGTCCAGCAGGGCGACGACCTCGAGCTGAACTCGGCCGGACCCGCCGGGTTCACCATCCGCGGCGTCGGGCAGGTCTCGGGCAACCGGGCGATGATCGACTGCATCGACTCGGGAGGCGGCCGCGGGCGCCTCGTGGCTGCACTGACGCCCGACGGCGCCTACCTGCAGGGCCAGTGGTCGGGCACGAATGGCACCTTCCCGATCCAGCTGATGCGGCGCTGACACGCACGGCCCGCCGCTATCCTGATCGCGCCCCAACCACGGGGACGTAGCTCAGCTGGCTAGAGCACCTGCTTTGCAAGCAGGGGGTCGTGGGTTCGAGTCCCATCGTCTCCACGACCATCGTCATCGCTGCAGTTCTCCTCACGGCGAGGACCGGGTGCTCCTGCTCCACTGCCGCCGCGACCTCCATCGCGATCCGCCTCGAACGCCACGGGCAGGCCGTTGGCACGGATCAGCCACGCGGGATTCCGTACCTCCGGTCCGGCGGGTGTAATTTCGATTCCGAGAAGGTGCATCCACGTGGGTCGACGATCCCGCCCTGGCGAGGACCTCAGCGTGTACAACAGGCGCCGCGCACGCGTCGGCCTCCTCGTCGTCGGCGTGGCCGTCTTCGTGCTCGCGCATCCCGCCGACGCCGCCGACACGATCACCTCGCCCGACACGGTCGGCTCCGTCGGCGCCGACACGTCGATCGTGTTGGATGCTGCCGGCAACCCCGTGATCTCCTACTTCGACGCGACCAACGGCGATCTGAAGGTGTTGCACTGTGACGATCCGAACTGCGCCGGCGTCGAGACCCCGACCTCGCCCGACACGGCCGGCCTCGTCGGTTGGGACACGTCGATCGCGTTGGATGCCGCTGGCAACCCCGTGATCTCCTACTTCGACGCGACCAACGGCGATCTGAAGGTGTTGCACTGTGACGATCCGAACTGTGCCGGCATCGAGACCCCGACCTCGCCCGACACGGCCGGCCTCGTCGGTTGGGACACCTCGATCGTGTTGGATGCCGCCGGCAACCCCGTCATCTCCTACCAGAGCGACAACAACGACTTGAAGGTGCTGCACTGCGACGATCCGAACTGTGCCGGCACCGAGACGCCGACCTCACCCGACAACCCCGCCACCATCGTCGGCTGGGGCACCTCGATCGTGTTGGATGCCGCCGGCAACCCCGTCATCTCCTACTGGGGCGGCATCGACGACGGTCTGAAGGTGTTGCACTGCGACGATCCGAACTGTGCCGGCATCGAGACCCCCACCTCGCCCGACACCGCCGGCTTCGTCGGCCTGTACTCGTCGATCGTGTTGGACGCTGCCGGCAACCCCGTGATCTCCTACCTCGACGGCAACGGCACCAACCACGCCCTCAAGGTGCTGCACTGCGACGATCCGAACTGTGCCGGCACCGAAGCGCCGACCGCGCCCGACACCCCCGGCTTCGACACATCGATCGTGCTGGATGCTGCCGGCAACCCCGTCATCGCCTACCAGGATCTCGGCCGGGGCGGCTTGAAGGTGTTGCACTGCGACGATCCGAACTGTGCGGGCATCGAGAACCCCACATCGCCCGACACCGCCGCCGACTCCATGTCGATCGTGTTGGATGCCGCGGGCAACCCCGTGATCGCCTACCGGGACACCGACAACGGAGACGTGAAGGTGTTGCACTGCGACGATCCCGCCTGCGACGCCACGCTGCCGCCCCCGAGCACCACCACCACGACCACCATCACGACGACCACCACGCCGACCCAGCCGACGACGACCACCGTGGGAGCGACCACCACGACGACGACACCGGTCGTCTCGGCCACGACACAGCCGCCGGCCACGACCGAGCCGCCCGTCATCCTGCCCCCGACCGGCTCGACCGATCGGACTGCCGCCGCCATCGGTGCGATCCTCCTCACCGCAGGCACGGCGCTGCTGCTCCTCGGCCGTCGCAGCGCCACGTAGCCGCTCGCCCGACTGCACGGACAGGCTCGAGCCTGGCCGGGACCCGACCCCCGATCGCACTGGCGGGTCGGCCGGGCTGCGCTCTCCCTCGACCTGCGGGTCGGGAGCTCTACTGGAACGCCGAATTGCCTGCCACGTGCCCGCAACCGGCTTGACAGCAGCGAACCCGGCGCTGATGGTTTCCGCTCAACGAAATAATGATGTCATCACGCGCTGGGCGACCAACTGGAAGACATCCACCGAACTCCAGGGCCGACGGGGACTTTGGTCCCTGTCCCGATTCACCAAATGAACCGAGGATGGAGGACGGAGCTGGTACACGGAAGAGAGGAGGTCGTCGAGACGGCGTCCCGCCGTCGACAGACGTTGCCGGCCGTGATCCCCGGCGCCCCAAGCACACACCTCGAGGCCCCGGAACGACCCGCGACGTCGTGCGTTCATCGTTCCAAGGGAGTTCGAGATGTCACATGGACGTTACCCAGCCAGTCCGAGAGATGGGAGGTCCCGGCGCTCGCGCCGGGCGAGATCGGGCTCGCCATACATGCTCGTCGTCGCAGCACTCGTGCTCGGCGCCTGCGGACTCGCTGTCGCCGAGGGCAACCTGACGTCGTCGCAGAGCCTCGCTCCGATGGGTGTGGAGGCCGAGGCCGATCAGCCGGGCCCCCTGGTCTGGAAGCCCGTCGGGTTCGGCGATGCCGCCAACAAGGCGTACAACCTCTGCAACGACCACGAAGCGATCGAGGCCGGGCTCGACGGTGGGGCGCTTGCCGCCGACCGTCAGGCACTCGGCATCGACTGCGTGACCAAGGGCACCGGTCCCGCGTTCGGCTATCTGATGGAAGACGGCCTCCTCGCGCTCGGCACGACGGCTGCGACGGCCCGGGCCGCCGCAGACGACTTGGCGGCTCACGCCGATGGCGACGGGAGCGACCCCGTCGGTGCCACCGGCACGCGCCTCGGCCACTTCGGTGAGCTTCCCGAACCGGCGGCCCGCCGCTCGGCGGTCAGCCTGGTTCCCGGCTCGCTGACGGTCGGCGACGGCGTCGTGCGGGGTCTGGTCCAGAACGAATCCGAGGACCTCTTCGCCCGCAACGTGCGGGTCACGCTCGGCAAGGGACGCCAGTTCAGGTTCCCCCTGACCGTCCAGCCGGGTGAGGTCGCCCCGTTCGAGATCGACGGCTGGAATGCCGACCGACTCCCCGGATCCGCTGAGATCAGCGTCAAGGCGGCGTTGACCCCTGGCGTCGACGCGGCACGCTCGGTGCTGATCACCGGAGCCCCGGGATACTGGCACGGATCACCGGAGAGCTTCCCGGGTTGGCCGGGGATCTTGTCCGAGCTGCCGGCGACGGACTTCGCCTACTTCGAGTCCGGCGTCGAGGTGGCGATCCCGTCATCGCACGCGAGCGTCGCTGCCGACGTCCGCGCCAATCCGGTCCGCGGCGTGCAGGCGTTCGTCGCCTTCCTCGACGAGGCCGGGGGCGTGATGGACGTCGTGCAACTCGACGTGGTCAGCCTCGCCGGCGAACGTGCTGCCGACGCTGCTCTCGGCGAGAGCCACATGCTCGGCTTCGTCATTCCCGACGAGGCCGCCGATTTCCAGATCTGGGTTGGAGGTTCACAGTGAGACATCTCTCAAGAAGGGCGCCGTACATCCTGGCAGCACTGGCACTCGCTGCCGGCACGTTCGTCGCCGACTCAGGACAGTCGTCCGCTGCGACGACCTACAACGTGACCACCGGCGCGTACAACGGCACGCGATCCGCGGCCAGCACCGTGGTCGGTGAGTGGACCTGCTCGGGCCTCACCACCAATCGACTGGCGGCCATCATGTTGTCGATCCCTGTCTGGGAGATCGCGGGTGGCAGCTCCTCGACGTCGTCGTCACCGATGACGTTGTCGCGATGGGACGGTTGGAGCTCCAGCAAGAATCGGCCGCTGTACTCGCACACCGAGTACCCCAGCTACAAGCGGGCTCACTGGAACCCCGGCGTCGGTCTGTGGCAACTCGACACATGGGCCGCCACGCTCCACCTCAACCACGGTCAGCGAGCGAACGCTCGCACCGGAGGGCTCGAGGTGGCGCGGTACCTGCGCGACGGGTATTGCTCGGGAACATCCACGCTCAAGAGCCGGCTCAACGGCAACTGGTTCGGATGCCGCACCGACAAGTGCTACAACACGTATCTCTCGATGTACAACTCGTCGAACGACTCATTGCGCGTCAACAAGACGAGTGGAAGTCAGTACGACGGTGGGGTCACCAACCGCAGCTGCCGTTGGGGAAGCGGCTCGTCGTGGACCTGCTACTACTACAACACCAACGCGTACGAGGGGTACATGGACGTGACCGACCCCAACGGCGACGGCGCGCGAACCCCGCTGGCCGCACCGTTCTTGTCGTTCACCACCAGCAACATCAAGCGGGCCGCCTGGCTACGCGGTTCGACGGGCTACGACAAGGAGATCGTCAAGGCAGCTCGTACGACCGAGAACGCCCGCTACTCGAGCGTCTACTCGAGCACGAACGGCTGGTATGACTGGACCTCTCTCCAGGTCTGGAAGTGCACCTCATCGTGCTGGTGGTCCACCTGGGGGCCATGACCCCCCAGCGCCGGAGCTCGCCGTCGCGTCGCCTCCGCCTGGTCATCCCGATCGTCGCGGCGATCGGGATGTCGGCTGGCTGCGACAGCGGTGACGAGCTCGACACCGATCCCGACGCGGCGGCCGGCACGAGCTGTGTCGAGCCAGCCGCGTCGGCGGCTGCACCGAGGCTCGACGTCGATCTCGACGGCGACGCACGCAACGAGGTCGTGACGAGCGGTGAGCAGACGGCCGGTGTCGTCCAGATCGACGTGTGCGCCTCCGATCCCGTCGAGCCGTTCGCGTTCGCCGTCGGGAACAAGCCGCTGCAGCTGCACGCCATCGACATCGAGGGCGATGGCAGCTTCGAGCTGCTGGCAGGGTCTGCGGGCGGCTCGTTCCCCTTCGCGGGCACTGTCCTTCGGCTGGATGGAACCCGACTCGTCGACGAATCGGTCGACATCAGGGTCGTGCCGCCAGGAGCGACGGGTCGGCGGGGCGAGAGCTTCGCGTGCGTCGACGTCGACGGCAACGGAACCCGCGAGCTCACGTCACAGACGTACGAGTACGACACCGACGTCTTCGCGGATGCGTCGTCGATCACATGGAGTCGGATCGTCGTGCTCGGCGACCTCGCCGGAGCCGTCGACACCGGGACGGTCGACCCCGCCGAGGTCGACCGGGTCGGCGCCCTCGTCGACGCCACGTGTGGCGACGAGACCCTCTTCTCGGTGAGCGGTTGACCCGACTGTCCCGGGCCACTGGTCACGGCGGGCACGAGCCGACGCGGACCGAGGTGGTGCTCACGCACCTCGTGGGCCGTCGAGCCCGATTCGTCGCCGGCGTGTGGTGACCGGTCTCAGTCGCCCCGGCCGATACCGGCTCGCTTGAGCGTGGCGGCGGGGACGCCGACCTCGCGCCAGGTGCCGTAGGCGATGCCCTTGCGCTCGCCGTAGCTCTTGGCGACGGACACGAAGCCGTCTTCGAGGTCAGCGATGTCGTTGCCGTCGTCGATCGCTGCGAGTTCGGCCTCGAGGTCGCGTCGTTCTTGGATCAGGCTGAGCTCGCCGATCGCCGAGGCATCGGCGAGCGCCTCGTCGATGGCGGCGAGTCGCTGGTTGATCGAGTCGGGTGTGCGCTTGCGACCTCGCTTCGGCTTGTTGCTGCGCAGCGCCTCGAGGTACGCGCGGACCAGGCGTCCCTCGACGCGGCCGTGCTCCATTGCTGCTTTGTGTTCTGCGGTCATCGCCTTGGGGCCTCGCTTTGCCATGGGCCCCAGCGTACGCGCACCGACAGTGTTTGCCCATCACGCAGGGTGATAGAGGCCCGCGGGCCGGTTCGTCGGCCGTCGCCGCCACGACTGACCGAAGCGCCGGGATTTCAGCTCGGGTCGGTCCGGCGACCTCTCGAAATGCCGGCGCGTCGCAGCACGGCGGCGGGGACACCGACCTCGCGCCACGAGGCGTACGCGATCCCCTTTCGCTCGCCGTACGCCTTCGCCACCGCGACGAAGTCGTCTTCGAGCGCAGTGAGATCCGCGCCGACCTCCATTGACGCGAGTTCCTCGGTGAGGTCGCGACGTTCTTGGACGAGCGCGAGTTGCCTGATGGCGTCGGCAGCCGGCAGATCCCGTTCGATCGTTTCCAGTCGCTTGGTGATCGAGGCTGCGGTGCGCTTGCGACCACGTTTGGGCTTCAATGCCCGAATGGCGTCGAGGTAGAGCCGGACGGTGCGTCCCTCTGCACGGCCGCGCTCCATCGCACGTTTCTGCTCGTTGGACATCTGACCCGAACCTCGTCTTGCTGCCATGTCGACCAGCATACGCGGCCTCCAAAGAGCCCATTGACGACACCGAGCGATCAGCGTCCGAACGGACCGAACGATGTGGGTGTAAGCGAACCGGTCGGACGGACACGATCGAGTAACTGTCCCGCCAGCCCAGTCCGGGACCCATCTGCAATCGGGGAGGAGAATCGAGTGAGCTCACAACGATCCGGTGGGCCGGGCCCGGCCGACTCCGGGCGGTGCACGTATCGCGACGATCGGCAGCACCCGCTGCGCCTCGGTCCGCGCACCTCCGGCCGCAGCGGTGCGTCAGACTGTCGGTTCTCGCGGCTCGCCGCTCGCGCCGATCGCGAGATCGACCGCTATCTCGAGATCGTGCGGACGGTGCGTGACACCCCGCAGCCGCAGGCCTCGATCGACGAGCGACCGAGTTGGGTCCTCTCGCAATCGGCGTTTGTCCGGCACGCCGCGGCGTACTCGGCACGAGCTCACATCGACCATCAGACGTGGCACGAGTTCGGCGTGGCCGACACGGTCCTCGCCCGCGCCGGCATCCCTCGATGAGACCGACACCCGAGCAAGTCTGAGCCGTCCGGCGCTCACCGAGAGCTCGCGGCGGCGGGCAGCTGGTACCACCCCCGGCCCGCCGCCGCAGCACCTCGGCCACCTGCGCTCCACGCCGGTGCCGGGGCATCACCGGCGGCGTGCCCGCCGCACGGGTCGATCGGCACCCCCACGCGTAATAGCGCCGTCTCCGCGGACACCGCTGTGTGATGACTGGGGTGGTACCTGTCCGTGGACGCTCATGCATCCACAACACAACGTTGTCCACAGCGCGTCGGATTCCGACGGCGTGCCGTGGGGGTTTCTGGCGCCTCGCGGGGTCGGTCGGGCCCCAGCTCATCGGGACATTCACACCATGAGCAAAGGACACGACCATGATCATGACCACGCGATTCGTTCGCGCCATCGGGCTCGCATTCCTCGCCGCGCTGCCCGTGTCGACGACTGCGCAGGCAGCCCAACCCGCCGAAGCAGCACCGGCATCGGACGCGATCCATGCCACGTTCGAGGGCAAACATCTCGACCTCTCCACGTCCTGGGGCGACGCCGGCGCGTGCATCGAGCTCGGCGACCGCATCGACTGCTTCCGGACCGAACGCGAGCTCCTCGCCGCACATCCGGCCGCCGGTGACCCGGCGGGACAGCGGCCGGCACACAGCTCGCGCTCCTCGTCGTGCTCGAGCTCCTTGCGGCTGTATCGCTGGAACGGCTACGGCGGCGGCACCCTGTATCTCACGTCCCGCAACATCTGGCTCAACCTCGCCAACTACGGGTTCGACAACGACACCAGCAGCTACAAGGTCGGCGCCTGCTCGTCGGTGTTCCGATCCGGATCCTCGGGGAGCGGTTCGACCTATCCCGGGGCCACGTGGGCCTGGGCCAGGTCATCGACGATGATCTCGGGCTGGAACAACGTCGTGTCGAGCGTCTACATCTACTAGTACCGCATCCACCGACGGCGGCCCTGTTCGCCGGCCCAACGCACCGCGGGCATCGCTCCGGCTTCCTGGAAAGTGCGTATGGCGCTTCCGCGTCGCCGCGCCTTGCCAGCGGCACGCTGGTTCGGCGCATAACAGTGCAAACGTTGCCGGACACGGCGCTCGTCACGCGATCGGGTGTGCCCGGTCCGAGCCGGGTGTATCGAACGCACGATCAGACGGCAATGAGGTCCACAGCGTCGACGGTCGGCGTGACTCGCTGCGCCGACCGTCGACCTGTGGAATCCACGCGATTCTGGTAATCGCGGCCCGAATGCGGACATTGGACCATGATGGCTGGGGTGGTACCAGGCAAGGACGATCAACGTCGTCGCGCCTACGAAGACCTGTTCCGCGCCAACTACCGAGCGGTGCAAGGCTTCGTGCAAGCCCAGTACCCCAACGTCGACACCGCCCAGGTCATGTCCAACACCTTCGAAATCGCGCTCCGCCGCTTCGAGGACATTCCCCAAGACGCCGAACGCGGCTGGCTCATCGGTGTCGCGCGCAACTGCTGCCGCAACGAGCTCCGGGCCGAGCGGCGCCGGCGCCGACGCCTCGCGGAGGTCGCATCGCTCCAGCGCATCGACGGCCCGAGCACCAGCCCGATCAGCGGGCTCGATCTCGACGCCGTGCTCACGGCGTTCCGGCAACTGCGACCCTCCGACCAGGAGGTCATGCTGTTGGCCGAATGGCACGGCCTCCTCGGCCGCGACCTGGCCGCGGCGCTCGGGGTCAGCCCGTCGGCGGCCGCCGTTCGGCTGCATCGAGCTCGCCAACGGCTGCGGAGCCTTCTCGACGAGGACGGGGGTGAGCGATGAGCGACCGCGACGACGAGATCGCCAACGCCCTGCGAGACCTCCGGCCGCCGTTCGACGACGGCTACCTCGACCCCGGCGACGATCCTGCCGCAGATGCGCTCCTGAGCAGCCTGCTCGAGCGGCAGCCGCATGCGCGGCGCCGGCGCCGGCGCCGCTGGCTCGCAGGTGGCATCGGCGGTGTGATGATCGTCGGCGCCGGTACCGCCGCAGCCGTCCTGCTCACCCGCGAGCCCGACGACCCCACGGTCATCGGCTGCTACCGAGACGTCGAGGTCGACACGGCCGACGTGTTCGCACTGCCCGCCTCCTCGCAGCTCAACGCGGCCGACCAGTGCGCACCGCTCTGGGAGAACGGCACCTTCGGCGACACCGGTGCGCCTCCGCTGACCGAGTGCGTCACCGACGACGGGATCACCGCCGTCCTGCCCGGCGACACCGGTGTGTGCCAGCTGGTCGGGTGGGACGCGGCCACGCCGAGATCGAGCCTGGACTCGGTCCCGCCCGCGACCGACCTCGCCGCCAGGCTGATCGAGCGATTCGTCGACCAGTGCTACGACCGCGACACCGCGACACGCGTCGCGGAGGACGTCCTGGAGCAACTGGGGCTCGACGACTGGTCGGTCGTCTCCGACAGCGGCGACACGGGCCGCTGCTTCGGCCCCGCCGTCGAGAGCGACCAGCGTCGGGTGGTCCTCTCACCGGTGCCGTGACCCACCCTGGCTCCCCGAGGCGTTCAGCGTCGGCCGTCGGGTGGTGCTCGCTCGACGTCGCTGCGGTCGTGAGCGGTGGTGGGGCGGACGACCAGGAGGGCGACGGGCACAGCGGCGAACAGTGACAGGCCGGTCAGGCTGATCGCCAGATCGCCGGTCGACAGACCCTCGGTGTTCGCGAGGTGGTACACGAGGTGTGGCACGCCGCTGACGAGCGCGGCGGCCGCCGCAGTGACGATCAGTTGGCGCGACAGCGTGATGGCGGCGGCGACGACCAGGACGCCGAGCGCGAGGTAGAGCCCGCCGACGTCGCGGACCAGGTGCTCGTTGTACGGACCGTCCACCCTGACCCACGCCCGGCCGAGACCGGGGAAGTCGTCGTAGAACGAGCGCGGCGCGAACTGCGCCCACACGCCGATCTGGAGCGAGACGATCGCCAGGTATCCCAGTGCGATCCGTTGCCCGGCATCGACGGTCATGCGAGCTCGCTCCAGGCGTCGACGGCGCGTCGGGTCGGCGACCACGACGTGGCGTATTGGAGCGCGGCCGACGAGATGCGGTGGGACCGAGCCAGGCTCGCCGCGCCCTCGCCACCCGCCTTCTGCGCCAGCTTCGGCAGGCCGCGCAGGCGCCGTCTGCCCACGGCCGTGGCGAGCGCCCTGCGATGGTCCCGGCGCGGCAGCGGCTCGGGCTCGGCGACGTTGTAGACGCCGGCCGGCGCGTCGAGCGCCGCCAGCACAGCTGCCGCTGCGTCGTCGACACCGATGAACGAGACGAACGCATCGTCGTCGCCGAACACGCCCCACACCCCCCGGCGCGCCATGTTGGCGAAGGACAGCAGGTGGGCGCTGTCGGGTGCCGTGAACATCGCGAACCGGAGCACGACGCCCGTGCCCCCGGCGTCGGAGACCGCACCGGTCGCCGCCTCGGCGTCGGCCGTCGTGCGGTTGCCCCAGAAGCACGCGCACTCGGTCGCCTCGTCGAGCCACCGGTCGCCGCCGTCGACGTACGGGAACGTGATCGATTCCTGGACGTAGCGGCCGGCGCCGGTGTCGATGGCGGCGGCGCTGAGGTTCGCGGCGGCTCGCGAGCGCAGGCGGTCGTTCACCGCCCAGCCACGCCTGGCGGCGGCGGACGCGCCGGTCGGGATGTTCGTCGCGAGGTGCGCGACGGCGTCGTGACCGTCGACCGCCCGTCGCACGGCGACCGGATCGAACAGGTCGACGGTCACGGGTTCGGCACCGGCGCGCCGCACGGCGTCGGCCTTGTCGGCGGTTCGTGTGACGGCCGTGACCGCATGCCCGGCCTCGATCGGCACTGGTAGGGCACGCCGGCCGAGCACGCCCGTCGCGCCGGTGACGAACACGCGGCTCACGACAGCACCCCGATCACCCAGTTCACGGCCCGCTGCTGCTGCTCGGGCGAGACCGACGTGTCGAGCTCGGCGACGAGGTCGCCGATGGTGACGTTCCTCAGCTCGTCGCGCCACGCGGTCTCGGCGCGCCACATCGCGCGGGCGATGCCGCACGGCTCGACGTAGTGCTCGGGCCCGACGGCGCTCGGTCCCTGCTGCCGGATCTCGGTGCAGCGGAACGCCGGTGCTTCACCCTCGACGGCGACCACGACGTCGAGCAGCGTGATCTCCGTGGCGGGGCGCGCCAGGCGGTAGCCGCCCCGCCGGCCCGGCGCCGTCTCGACCACCCCGGCCCTGCTCAGCGCCTGCAGCTGCTTGGCGAGGTAGGCGGGCGGCACGGCGTGGAACTCGGCGAGCCGACCGGCCGGCAGCGCGACATCGGGCGGCAGCGACCCGAGCACCGTGCAGCAGTGCAGTGCCCATTCGAGTCCGTCACTCAGCTTCATATTCGGATAGTTTATATCCGGATATGAGAACTCCGCAAGGGGGTGGGTCGCGCTCGACGGCCCGGTGACGCTGCGCTACTCGGCGAGGAGGCGGTAGGAGCCCACGAGCGTGGCCGGCTGCGGGTTCGGCCCGAGGCCGGGCTCGCAACGCTCGGCGATGCCCTCCTGGAAGGCGGCGAACGCGGCGGTGCTCGCGAGCGGGTTCTCGTCGCCCTCGACCTCGGCGATGTGCACGAACGTGCCGTCGGCGAGACGGAACGTGGCGTAGCGCAACCCGCCGGGGTCGGTCTCGGCGAGCTCGGCGAACACCGCCCCGACCAGCCGCTGGTTCTCGTCGGCCCGATCGGCCTGGGGCGTGTAGCGAACGACGATGGTGCTCATGTGGGGCCTCCTGCTGCCTCGACTGCGCCGGACATCTTCGTGGAGAAGACGAACCGGATCGAGCCCGATCGACATTCGATCGGCGACCGGCGTCGTGGCGTCGGTACTGTCGGCGCATGAGCGAACGAGGACCGATCATCCCGCCGGGCAGCGAGCCGTTCTACGAGCGGTTCCACTTCGCCCCTGCGTTCCGCGTCGGCAACGCGGTGTACGTCTCGGGTGTCATCGGTACCGGCGACGACGGCAGCGTGCCCGACGACGCCGCGGCGGAGTTCACGCAGGCCTTCGCCAACCTCGGAGCGACGCTCGAAGCGGCCGGGACCTCGCTCGCCGACGTCGTCGACATGACCTCGTTCCACGTCGACATGAGCGAGACGTTGGGCTCGTTCATGGCGGCCCGCGACGCCGCCATGACCGCTCCGTGGCCGGCCTGGACGGCGATCGGCTGCACCGAGCTCGCGATCCCCGGTGCACGCGCCGAGGTCAAGGTGACCGCCGTCCTGCCCGAGTGAGTCGGCGCACGGCGGCGCCCGCGGTTCAGCCGTCGTCGACGAGGAGCACGGTCGCGTCCTCGTCGTCGAGCACGTAGATCCACCCGGCGTCTCCGTAGGCGGCCAGCCCCTCGACGCGCCGGCGTCCCTCGAGCGTGCGGACGACCTCGGTGCCGCCGGCGTCGAGCGCGAACCTGACGTGACGGTACGGGGCGGCCCGGAGCTTCCGGCCGGCGAGATCGCGTTCGGTGGGCCCCGTGATCGCGTGGAGCGCACCGGCGCGGGCGGTGAGCCCGCGACAACCCGACGGCCGTTTCGGGCTCGCGTCGACGTCGACCGGCTGGAGGCGCGCCGGTCTCCTCGCGAGCTCGTCGGCCGACCACGCCGCCGAGGTCATCAGCTCACGCGCTCCGTCGATCACGAGCAGCAGCGGGCGGCCGAGCTCGTCGACGGGCCACCTCAGCCCAACGACGAGGTCGTCGCCGATGAACGCCGCGCCCTCGAGGTTGACCGGCGCCATGTCGGCCTCGACATCCGCGCCCGCCTTGCGAGACCGAACCATCCGCTTGCGGACCCGGCCGTGCGCCTCGAGCAGCGCGTGATCGCCGGTCTCGACCGCGCCGTCGACGAGTCGCACGAGGGTCGTACCCAGATCGAGCACGTCCGCCGGCGCGCCGAATCCTGCCGATCCCGGGTCGCTCGCCACGTCGTCCTCCCCGAACCGGGCGACGAACGAACGTCGCCGGTCGAGGGTGCCCTTCGGCCCGAAGAACGCCGATCCGAACACGAACACGCGACCATCGGCCGCGGCCAGCGCTTCGGCATCGGTGACGCTCGCCGGCCCGCCTCGCAGCTCGACCGGGAGCAGCTCGAATCCCTCGTCGCCTCGCTCGCCGCCCGGTCGCACGATCGAGACCATCCCGCCGAGCCCGGCCTCGTCGTGGGCCAACCACCACGCCGACGCGGCGCCGAGCCGGGCGAGCAGCGGTGGCGACGAGACCGGCAGCAGCGCCGATCCTTCGTTGACGCGACCGCGCAGACGAACCCGTCGGAGTTCTCCCACAGCGGGCATCGTAGGGTCGCCCGGGACCGCCGTCGTTCGGCGGACGGCGAGCCGGGACGACCGGCTCAGGAGTGGCGCGTGAAGACCGGCTCGGCCGGCGTCGATCGGTCGGCGTCGTAGCGGTAGCCGAGGCCGTCGTAGTCGCGCAGCGCCCGCGCCGACTTGACCCGGTTGCGGATGATCCAGCCGGCCATCGCGCCTCGCGCCCGCTTGGCGAAGAACCCGATCACCTTGAGGTCGCCCGCGGCGTCGGGGTCGAGGAACTTCGGCGTGATGACGGTGCCGTCGAGACGATCGGGCCGGACCGACCGGAAGTACTCGGCCGACGCCAGGTTGACCAACACCTTCGCACCCGGGCTGGCGGCGAGATCGTCGTTGAGCCGGTCGGTCACCTCGTCGCCCCAGAAGGTGTAGAGGTCACCGCCGGTGGCGTGCTCGACCTTCGAGCCCATCTCGAGGCGGTACGGCTGCATCAGGTCGAGCGGCCGCAGCACGCCGTACAGGCCCGACAGGATCCGCAGCGTCTTCTGCGCGTGCGTGTAGTCGCGCTCGGTGAACGTCGCCGGGGCGTCGAGGCCGTGGTAGGTGTCACCGTTGAACGCGAACAGCGCCGGGCGGGCGTTGGTCGGGGTGAACGGCGGCTCCCAATCCTGGAAGCGCTCGAAGTTGAGCTCGCCGAGCGACGGCGAGATCGACATCATCGACGACAGCTCGTCGGGCGACTTCTCGCGCATGATCGACACCAGCTCGGCCGACCGGTCGAGCATCGTCGGCTCGCTGAACTTCCGCGTCGGCAGCTTCGACGCGTAGTCGAGCGACTTCGCAGGAGAGACGACGATCAACACAACGCACTGTCTAGTGAGGCGCCACGCCGCTCACAACTCGTGCGGGGTCGTCGGTCGACCACCGCCGGGCGACCACGGTCGGGCGACCATCACCGGTCGACCATCGCCGGTCATGGCGACTGGATGCCCTGGCAGTTCTCCCGACCGAGGCTGTCGACGAGCAGCGGCGTCTCGGTGGGCACCGTGCTCGGTACGCGCCTGAATCGCGTTCGCTCGTCGTTCATCCACGTGCGTGCGTCCTCGAGCACGACGCGAGCGCCGACGAGCGCAGCGAGGCGCTCGGGATCCCGGGGATCCTCCCCGAACCCGATGAGGCAGGCGCCGAGATGGTCGAACACCTCGTCGAACGCGCGGTCGGACGCGGTCCGGGGTCGAGACGCCTCGTCGGTGGCGATGCGACGCCGCCGCCGACCGGTTCGGGCGTCCGGCCGGTGCCGTACGCTGACGACGTGATGGCGGACCGTGGTCGAGGCCGCAGGCCGGGCGCAGTCGCGCTGGCCGTGGTCGTGATCGTGGTGCCGGCCGCGGCGTTCGCGGTCGTCGCGGCGATCGACGACCCGGCCACGGTCGACACGCAAGCGGTGCGCGGTGAGGCGTCCCAGGTCACGCCGACCGTCCCCCCACCTCCCGGCTGCCGGCGGGTGATCGTCATCGGCGACTCGCTGATGGACAACGCCGAGCCATGGCTGCGCGCCGGTCTTCGCGACGCCGGCTTCACGTACTTCGTCGATGCCGAGCCGAGCCGGAGGATTCCCGAGCGCGTCCGCGCCCCGAAGAGCGGTGTCAAGGCCGCTCGAAGCGTTCGGGCCACGTGGGGCGAGGCCGACTGCTGGATGATCGCGTTGGGTTCGAACGACCTGATCTTCGGCGGCGGCGACCCGGCGACGGCCGACTCGATGATCGACGAGATGCTCGGCGCGACCACGCCCGACGCACGCGTCTGGTGGGTCAACGTCGACTACCACCGTGATTCGCGCACGTCGTTCGACTTCCCTCGGGCAACGGCAGTCTTCAACGAGCGCCTCGACGCGCGCGCCGCCGCCGACCCGGCCTTCACCGTGATCGACTGGTACTCGTACGCCGAGGCCAACCTGAACTGGTTCTTCGACCCGGTCCACGTCGACCGCACCGGCAGCATCGCCCGCGCCGAGCAGGCCGTCGCCGCGCTGCCGCGTTCCGGCCCGTAGCGAGCCGAGCGCGGCGTCAGCTCGTCGGCTCTGCCGAGACCTCGTGCACGATCTCGACGAGTTGCGCGACGGTGTCGATCCGCTCCTGCAGCGGACCGCCGACCTTCGCCTGCAGCGTCTCGATGCCGGCGTCGCGGTAGCGCCGGACCCGCTTGGCGACCATGTCCGGCGTACCGAGCAGGTTCGTCTTGAACCCGATGTCGAACGGCACCCGCGCCGCCGCCTCCTCGCGCCGGCCGGCCTGCCACAGGTCGTAGACGGCGGCCACGTCGTCGCCGTAGCCCTGCTCGGTGAACGCCCGGTTGTAGAAGTTCTGATCGGCCGTGCCCATCGCACCGATCGTGAACGCATAGCCGTCGGCATGCCGGCGACCGGCCGCCTCACCCGACGCCTCGTCGGGCGTGAACTCGACCGCCACCGGCATCACCAGCTCGAGCTCGTCGATGGTGCGTCCACCTCGCACGCAACCCGCACGGATCGCGTCGAGGAACACGTCGGCGTGCTCGGCCATGAACGCGTTGCCCAGCCAGCCGTCGGCGATCTCGCCGGTGAGCTCGAGGCTCTTCGGGCCGAGCGAGGCGATGAACATCGGGATCGGAGGTTCGGTGGGGGGCGCCATCGATCGGATGCCACGACCCTCCCCGTGCAGCGGCAGCCGGTAGGCGCGGCCGTCGTGCACCAGCCGTTCGCCGGCGGCGACCTTGCGGACGATGTCGATCGTGTCGCGCATCGCTGCCAAGGGTCGCTCGAACGGGACGCCGTGCCAGCCCTCCATGACGCGCGGCCCGCTCGAACCCAGACCGAGGAGCAGCCGGCCGCCCGACATCGCCTGGACCGACATGGCCTGCATCGACAGCATCGCGGGCGATCGGGCGCCCACCTGCACGATCCCGGTCGCGAGGCGAATCGTCGACGTGCGGGCAGCGAGGTAGGCGAGCGGTGTCAGCGCGTCGTATCCCCAGGCCTCGGGGACCCAGACCGACGTCGCGCCCAGCCGCTCGGCCTCGACGACGAAGGTGACGTCGTCCTCGGTCAGGCCCGACGCGCTCACCCCGACTTGCATGCCGACCGACAGTAGGCGTGGCCCACCGAACGGCGTCGAGGTGGACGCGAAGGCGAGCCGCACCGGGCGCGCTCGCACCGCGTCCGTGAGCAGGTGATTAAGGTCGCCGCAGCACCGCTGATCGTCCCGTGGGGGAATCGTTGCAGCACTCGAATCGCACAACCAGGGCCGAGCCATCGCCGCGACGGATGAGGCCGCGAAGGGCTGCGCTGTGACGCTGACCGACACGCTCGCCCAAGAGCAACCGCCGCCCGAGGATCCGGATCCCCGGCCGTCGCGGCGGGCCTCGCTCGCTCCGCTCGTGGGCCTGGCCGTGCCGTTGCTGGCCGTCGTCGCCGCGCTCACGGTCGGGGCGATCATGCTGCTGGCGCTCGGCGCCAACCCGCTGCGCGGCTACGGGGCGCTCCTCGACGGCGCGTTCGGCGGCCGCGACGCACTCGCCGACACTGCGCTCAAGTCGATGCCACTCCTCCTGGTCGGCGTCGGGATCTGCATCGCGTTCCGGACCGGTGTGATCAACATCGGCGGCGAGGGTCAGATCATCGCCGGCGCGATCCTGGCGACGGTCGTCTCCCTGGCGATCCCCGGCACGCCCCGCCTGCTGCTGGTGCCCATCGTGCTCGTCGCCGGCGGTGTCGGCGGTGCGATCTGGGGTGCGATCCCCGGCGCGCTGAAGGCCTACGCGGGCGTGAGCGAGATCCTCTCGACGATCATGATGAACATCATCGCGGCGCAGTTCCTCAGCTTCCTGCTGCAGGACCTGCTGATCGAGGA
>NZ_JASJCS010000102.1 GCF_030065885.1 Ilumatobacter sp.
GCAAATTCGGACCGGCTCGATCGAGGCCGACATCTCGGCGGTCGCCCGCGGCGTCGCCGACGCCGGCACCGTCGTCGCGGCACTGTCGGTCATCGGCCCCGCCAACCGGTTCGACGAGGACGCGGAACGGGTGGCGGCGCAGGCGTTGGACGTCGCGGTCCGGCGGCTCGGCGACGAGCTCGGGTTCGTTCGGGCACCGACCGACGGACGGGACGCCGCCGGCCTCGGGGGTGGGCGTTGACGGTGCGCCTCGATGGTCCCGGCGTCACGATCGCCGACGTGGTCGCTGTCGCCCGTGAGGGTCAGCACGTCGAGCTGAGCGACACCGCGATCGAGCGGATGGCAGCGTCGAGGAACGTCGTCGAAGACCTTGCCACGGGGTCCGACGCGGTGTACGGCCTGTCGACCGGGTTCGGCGCGCTCGCCAGCGTGGCGATCCCGCCCGAGCGGCGCCACGACCTCCAGCACGCACTGATCCGATCGCACGCCGCTGGCATGGGCGAGCCGGTCGAGTCCGACGTGGTGCGAGCGATGATGCTCCTCCGGGCGCGCACGCTGGCGATGGGGTACAGCGGGGCTCGCCCGGCGGTCGCCGAGGCGATCGTCGACGCGGTCAACGCCGGCGTCGTGCCGGTGGTGCCCGAGCACGGTTCGCTCGGGGCCAGCGGCGATCTCGCGCCGCTCGCCCACGCCGCGCTGGCGCTGCTCGGTGAGGGCGAGGCGTTCCTGTACGGCGAGCGGCAACCCGCCGCCGACGCCTTGGCGGTCGCAGGACTTCGCCCACTCGCCCTGACCGAGAAGGAGGGACTCGCGCTCACGAACGGCACCGATGGGATCCTCGGCATGCTGTGCCTGGCGGTGCACGATTCGGCCGCGCTGCTCACTCACGCCGACGTGGCGGCGGCGCTGACCGTCGAGGGCGTGTTGGCGACCGATCGGGCGTTCGCCGACGACCTGGTCGCGTTGAGGCCGCAGCCCGGTCAAGCGGTCAGCGCGGCGAACATCAGGGCCTTGCTGGCCGGGTCTCCGATCATCGCCAGCCATCTCGAGGACGATCCGCGCGTCCAGGATGCTTACTCGATTCGCTGCACGCCGCAGGTGCACGGCGCCGCGCGCGACACCCTCGATCACGTGCGCGGCGTGGCCGAGCGCGAGCTCGCGGCGGCGATCGACAACCCGATGGTGCTGCCCGACGGCCGGGTCGAGTCCTGCGGGAACTTCCACGGCGCGCCGCTCGGCTTCGCCGCCGACTTCCTCGCGATCGCGCTCGCCGAGGTCGGCGCGATCGCCGAACGGCGCATCGATCGAGTGCTCGACCGCGCTCGCTCGCACGGTCTGCCGCCCTTCCTGGCCGAGGAGGCTGGCGTCGACAGCGGCGTGATGATCGGTCAGTACACCGCGGCGGCGATGTGCGCCGAGAACCGGCGTCTCGCCGCCCCGGCGAGCGTCGACTCGCTCCCGACGTCGGGCATGCAGGAGGACCACGTGTCGATGGCCTGGGGAGCGGCCCGCAAGCTCCGGAGGGTGGTCGACAACGTCCGCCGGATCGTCGCGATCGAGATCGTCGTCGGCGCGAGGGCGGTCGACCTGCGTGCGCCGCTCGAACCTGCCGTCGGCACCGGCGCCGTCGTCGACGAGCTCCGCCGTGACGTGCCGGGCCCGGGCCCCGACCGGTTCCTCGCGCCCGAGTTGGAGGCGGCCGACGCATTGCTCCGAACCGATCGCCTCGAGGGCGCCCTGCGCGCTGTCGGCGTCGGCCTGCAGGCGAGCAGTTGACCGTCGCACGACCCGACTCAGGACGTGCGCAATCGCGACCCTGCCGTGTGACTGGATGCGATCGTGCGTCTCGTGCTCATCGCTGTCGGAGCCTGCTCTGCGGCCGCGACCCTCTCCCGATACCGGACGGGTCGCGCGACGAGCCCGTACGCCTTGGGGCAGGGCATCGTGTTGGGCGGTGCCACGTTGTTGCTCGTCGCCGGACGACTCCTCTGAATCGCTCGCCGAGGTGACGGCGGCGCGTCAGGCGAGCCTGGCCTCCAGGGTGTCGACGGCGACCTGCAGCGACGCCGGGAGCTTGTCGCCGAACTGGGCGTAGTGCTCGCGGATCTGGGGAATCGCAGCGGTCCAGCCCTCGGGATCGACCGACAGGATCGCGTCGAGATCGGCATCGCTGATCTCCAGTCCGTCGACGTCGAGCGAGTGCTTCGCCGGCAGCAGGCCGATCGGTGTCTCGACCACGTCGGCGGCGCCGTCGACGCGCTCGAACACCCACTTCAGCACGCGGGAGTTCTCGCCGAACCCCGGCCAGAGGAAGCGGCCGTCGTCGTCACGGCGGAACCAGTTGACGAAGAAGATCTTCGGGAGCGCCTTCGGTTCGGTCGCCTTGCCCATCTCCAACCAGTGGGCGAAGTAGTCGGCGTAGTTGTACCCGCAGAACGGCAGCATCGCCATCGGGTCGAAGCGCAGGTTGCCGACTGCGCCCTGCTGGGCGGCCGTGGTCTCGGACGCCATGATCGAGCCGAGGAAGACGCCGTGCTCCCAGTCGAACGCTTCGGTCACGAGCGGTACGGTCGTGCGGCGGCGGCCGCCGAACATGATCGCCGAGATCGGAACGCCGGCCGGGTCCTCCCACTCGTCGGCGATCGACGGGCACTGTGATGCCGGGGCGGTGAAGCGAGCGTTGGGGTGGGCGGCGGGCTTCTCCGACTCGGGCGTCCACCGGTTGCCGCGCCAATCGGTCGCGTGCGAGGGAGGCTCGTCGGTCATCTCCTCCCACCAGACGTCACCGTCGGTGAGCGCCGTGTTGGTGTAGATGCTGTTGCCCCACAGGGTCTCCATCGCGTTGTGGTTCGTGGCGTGGCTGGTGCCGGGCGCCACGCCGAAGAAGCCGGCCTCGGGGTTGATCGCGTAGAGCCGGCCGTCGTCGCCGAACTTCATCCAGCAGATGTCGTCGCCGATCGTCTCGGCCGTCCAGCCCGGGATCGTCGGCACCAGCATCGCCAGGTTCGTCTTGCCGCACGCCGACGGGAATGCGGCGGCGATGTACTTCGACTCGCCCTCGGGGTTGGTGAGCTTGAGGATCAGCATGTGCTCGGCGAGCCAGCCGTCGTCGCGGGCCATCACCGATGCGATGCGCAGCGCGAAGCACTTCTTCCCGAGCAGCGCGTTGCCGCCGTAGCCCGATCCGTACGACCAGATCTCGCGCGTCTCGGGGAAGTGGACGATGTACTTGTTGTCGGCGTCGCACGGCCACGGCACGTCGGCCTGGCCCTTCTCGAGTGGTGCGCCGACCGAGTGCACGCAGGGCACCCACTCGTCGTCGCCGAGCGCGTCCAGGGCTCCTTGACCCATGCGGGTCATGATCCGCATGTTGGTCGCCACGTAGGCCGAATCGCTGAGCTCGACGCCGATGTGGGCGATCGGCGACCCGAGCGGGCCCATCGAGAACGGGATCACGTACATCGTGCGACCGCGCATGCAGCCGCGGTAGAGCTCGGTCATCTCGGCCCGCATGTCGGCCGGCTCGCGCCAGTTGTTGTTCGGTCCGGCCTGCTCCTCGGTCTCGGAGCAGATGAACGTGCGGTCCTCGACCCGCGCCACGTCGGCGGGGTCGGAGTGCGCCCAGTAGCTGTTCGGCCGCTTCGCCTCGCTGAGCTTGGTGAACGTGCCGGATGCCACGAGCTCCTGGCAGAGGCGGTCGTACTCCTCGGCCGATCCGTCGCACCAGTACACATCGTCGGGCTCCATCAGCGCGGCCCACTGGGAGACCCACTTCTGGAGACGGGTGTTCGTCGTCATTCCGGCCATTGCTCGTGCCCCTTTGCGCGAAGACTGGTGTCGTCAGTTTGACCGATCGGCGGCGTCGCGGACAGGGGCCGCGGGCCCTCGCGCGGCCGACTTGTGACGATGTGAACCATCTCGAAAACAGATGGCGGCCAGCGCGTTAACGCTGAAAGCGTTTACAGCGCGGGATCGACGCCGCGGCTCAGTGGTCGTGCGAGCCGGGCGTTCCCATGTCGATCTCGGAGCCCAGACGCAGGTGCGTCGCGCGGCCGGCATCGTCGAGATCGAAGACGACCCGCTGGCCTTGGCGAACCATGCGGAACAGCGACCCCTCGAGCGCATCGTGCGCGAGGTCGTAGTCGGCCAGGTCGGTGTCGCACATGACGACCCCGTCCCCGGTCACCGGATCGTACGCCTTCACCACACCCTGCATGGGGCCGAGACTACCGGTCAGGACCACCGAGACACCGCAGCCTCTGGGTGGAGTAGACGTCGATCGCGTCCACCGACGTGCGTGCAACCAGCGATCAGTTGGCCCACTGAGCGAGGATCAGATCGCAGGGCGGCAAGGCGCGGGAGGGCGACGTTGCCTTCGGGCAACGAGCCCGAGCCGCCACGCAGCCGCCGTGTGATCTGGCCTCGCTCAGGAGGCTTTGGTGATCTTGTTGGCCTTGATGCAGCTCGTGCAGACGTTCATGCGCTTGGCGGCGCCGTTCACCGAGGCGCGGACCCGCTGGATGTTCGGGTTCCAGCGACGCTTGGTGCGACGGTGCGAGTGCGACACCGACATGCCCCACGACGGGCCCTTGCCACACACTTCACACTTCGATGCCATCTGACTACTCCTGCGAGACCTGGAGCGCGCTCGCCGCTCCACACGGCCAAGAAAGGCTAGCAGTGGATTCGGGAACAACCTCCGCCGCCCCGATGGGCGACGCAGCGCCCGCGGCCAGGGTTGCTACTGCTCGTAGCGGCGGATCCTGGCCGCCTTGCCGCGGATCGACGAGTCGGTCATCACCCGCACGACGTGGTCGACCGACCGCTCGGGGACGCCGACAACCGAGTACGTGTCGGCGATCCGGATCGGACCGATCTCGCGTCCGCTGAGGCCCGACTCGTTGGCGATCGCCCCCACGAGGTCACCCGGGCGCACGCCGCCGCGTCGGCCGAGTCCGACGTACACGTAGCCGGTCGGCTCGGCGTTGTCGCGTTCGCGCTCGCGGAGCGATCCGGGCTTGCCGCTGCGGCCGCGTGGACCCTTCTTCGGCCGATCTCCCCGCTGGCGGTCGAAACGGCGCGCGTCGGGGATCTCCAGGTCGTCGTCGGCCCCGGCGGCATCGTGCACGAGCTTCAACGCCGCGAGGGCGATCTGCTTGGCGTCGTGGTCGCCCCGCTCGGAGAGCGTCGCCAGGACCGGTGCGAGCTCGGCGAGATCGTCGCTCTCGAGCGCATCGGTCACGGCTGCGACGGTCGCCTCGCGGCGGCGTGCCCGCAGGTCGGCGACCGTGGGCACCGACTCGATGCTGATCTGCTGGCGGGTCAGTCGCTCGATGTTGCCGAGCAACCGTTGTTCACGCGGTTCGGCGAGCGTGATCGCGATGCCCTCGCGCCCTGCGCGCCCGACCCGGCCGATGCGGTGCACGTAGCTCTCGGGCGCCGACGGCACGTCGTAGTTGACGACGTGGGTGAGCGTGTCGACGTCGAGCCCGCGCGCCGCAACATCGGTCGCCAGCAACAGCTCGGCCGTTCCATCGCGGAGGCGTGCCATCACCCGGTCGCGCTGCTGCTGATCCATGCCGCCGTGCAAGGCCTCGGCCCGGTAGCCGCGCCCGTTCATCGTCACCGTGAGCTGGTCGACCTCGCCGCGCGTGCGGCAGAAGACCAGCGTTGCCCGCGGGGACTCGATGTCGAGGATCCTGCCGAGCGCGGCGGCCTTGTGCGCGCGCTGCACCACGTACGCCCGCTGGCGGATCAGCTCGGTGCCCGGCTCGCTGGCGCCGGACCCGATCTCGATGTGGATCGGGTCCCGCTGGTGGCGGCGTGCGATCGCTGTGATGCGGGGTGGCATCGTGGCCGAGAAGAGCACGGTCTGGCGATGCTCGGGCGTCGCCTCGAGGATCGCCTCGAGATCGTCGGCGAACCCCATGTCGAGCATCTCGTCGGCCTCGTCGAGCACGACGATCCGAACGTCGTCGAGCGGCAGCGACCCACGGCCGATGTGGTCGACCGCACGTCCCGGCGTCGCGACCACGACGTGCACACCCCGATCGAGCTGCTCCAGCTGCCGGTAGATCGGCTGGCCGCCGTAGATCGGCACGACCCTCGCGCCGAGGTGGCGCCCGTACTTGAAGATCGCCTCGCTGACCTGGACGGCGAGCTCGCGGGTCGGCACCAGCACCAGCGCGCTGGGAGCGGTGGTGCGTCCTCCCTTCGTGTCGAGGTGCTCGAGCACCGGCAGCGCGAACGCCGCGGTCTTGCCGGTGCCGGTGGCAGCCCGACCGACCAGGTCTCGACCGGCGAGGATGTGCGGGATCGTCTCGCGCTGGATCGGCGTCGGCTCCTCGTAGCCGAGGTCGGCCAGGGCGCCGAGCAGCTCGGCTCGCAGCCCGAGCGCCACGAATCCGTCGGGGGACGCATCGTCGCCGTCTGGCGGCACGTCGTCGATTGTCGTCATCGCTTGCTGCTCTCGCTCGAACGGACGTGCCACCCTACGGCCGCCCGGCGCCGGCCCACCGCCCTCCGAGCACATACGTCGTTGCGGAGCGTCGGTGCTGACACAATGGTTCGGTGCCCACGCTCGAACGGTTGGACGTACACGCGCTCCGCGACGTCATCACCACCTACCGCGACACCGTTCGCGATCATGCCGGCGGTCTGAACCGGCTCAACGTCTATCCGGTGCCCGACGGGGACACCGGGACCAACATGGCCCGCACGCTCGACGCCGTCGTCGCGGAGATGGACGCCGCGGATTCCGACGACCTCGACGCGACGTGCGATGCGATCAGTCACGGCTCGCTCATGGGCGCACGCGGCAACAGTGGCGTGATCCTCAGCCAGATCCTCCGTGGCCTCGCGTCCACCCTGAAGGCGCAGGCGGAGGGATCCGGTCGCAAGGTGGCCGATGCGCTCTCGGCGGCATCGGCCGGTGCCTATCAGGCCGTGCTGAAGCCGATCGAGGGCACGATCCTCACGGTCGTCCGCGAGAGTGCCGAAGCGGCGAGCACGGCCTCTGGCAACGAAGCGTCGCTCGTCGACGTGCTGCGCGCCGCCCGCAGGGCCGGCAAGGAGGCGCTCGACAACACGCCCGAGCTGCTGCCGGTGCTCAAGGACGCCGGGGTGGTCGATGCCGGCGGAGCGGGTTACCTGCTGTTCCTCGACTCGGCGCTCCACGTCGTCGACGGCGACCCGCTCCCCGAACCCGACGCCGAGGACGACTACGCCCACGGACTCACCGAGGAGCAGTTCGAGGCGGTCGCCCACCGCACGTCGGGCGTCGAGGGTGAGCTCGACGTCAGCGAGCAGCGCTACGAGGTCATGTACTTCGTCGAGATCGCCGACGAGCAGATCGAGGAGTTCAAGCACCGGTGGGGCGAGATCGGCGACTCGATCGTCGTGGTCGGCGGCGACGGACTGTGGAACACCCACGTCCACACCAACGACATCGGTGCCGCCATCGAGGTGGCACTCGAGCTCGGTGGCCGGCCGGCCCAGATCCGGGTGACCGACCTGTTCGAGGAGATCGACGAGGAGCACGAGCGGCGCGAGGCCGAGATGGCCAGCCACCACGTGCCGACCCGCGCCGGGGCCGGTCTGCCACCGGTCACGACCGCCGTCGTCGCCGTCTGCAGCGGCGACGGCATCTCCGACCTCTTCGCCGACCTCGGCGTGCAGGGAATCGTGTCCGGCGGCCAGACCCTCAACCCGTCGACGGCCGAACTGCTCGACACGGTCGAGCACGTGAACGCCGACCAGGTCGTGATCCTGCCCAACAACAAGAACATCATCCCGGTCGCCGAGCAGGTCGACGAGCTCACCACGAAGTCGGTCGTCGTCGTACCGACCCGCACGATGCCCGAGGCGCTGGCGGCGCTGGTCGTGTACGACCCCGAGGCCGGCGCGGCCGAGAACGCCGGCGAGATGCGCGAAGGGATCGAGGCGGTGCAGACCGGCGAGGTCACGCAGGCGGTGCGCGACTCGAACACCGAGGTCGGCCCGGTCACCGAGGGCGACTGGATGGGCATCGTCAAGGGCGACGGCATCGTCGCCGTCGACGACACGGTGCTGGGCGTCGCGACCAAGCTGCTGTCGCAGCTGCTCGATGACGAGGGTGAGCTGCTGACGATCATCACCGGCGTCGACGCCGACGCCGCGACGACCGCCGCGATCCAGGGGTGGCTCGCCGACGACCATGCCGACGTCCAGGTCGAGGTGCATCCGGGCGGTCAACCGCTCTACCCGTATCTCTTCGGCGTCGAATGACGAGGCGTTCCGCTCGGGCCGCCGTGACGACGAGCGCGCACCGCCCGACGGCGTCGGCGCCATGAGCGGACGGCCGCCGATCACGCTGCGTGACCTCGCCGCGATCGACGTCGGCCAGCTGAGGGGGGTCGGCGAGAAGAAGCGGGCCTCGTTGGCGGCGTTCGACATCCACGACGTGCTCGACCTGGTCACGACGTACCCTCGCCGGTGGGTCGACCGCACGAACGAGGCCCGGATCGCCGACCTCGTGCCCGGGCAGGAGGCGCTCGTCCTGGTGACCGTCCGCTCGGTGACGAAGCGGGTCACCCGCAACCGCCGCACGATGGTCAACGTCAACGTCGGTGACGGGTCGGGGCGCATGCAGGTGGTGTTCTTCAACCAGCCCTGGCGCGAGCGGCAGCTCAAGGAGGGGCTCCAGATCGCGTTGTTCGGCAAGGCCGACACGTACCGGGGCGGCCTCCAGATGGCCAATCCGGTCGTCGACCTGATCGGCGATCGCACCGGCAAGATCGTGCCGATCTACCCGCAGAGCGAGAAGGCCCAGCTCAACACGTGGGAGCTCGCCGCGTGGGTCGAGGAGGCGCTGCGTCGATGTCGCGAGCGAGGGATCGCCGATCCGGTACCCGAGCGGGTCCGCGACCGGCTCGGTCTCGTCGACCGGGCCAGCGCCCTCTGGTCGATCCACGGCCCCGACACGATGCGCGAGAAGGATGCGGCGCGCCGCCGGCTCGCGTTCGACGAGCTGCTGCGGGTCCAGCTCGTGCTGGTGATGCGCAAGCGCGAGCTCGAGCGCACCTCCAAGGGACTCGAACACGTCATCGGCGGCGAGCTGGTCCAGCGGTTCCACGATGCGCTGCCGTATCCGTTGACCGGAGCGCAGCAGCGGGCGATCGGCGAGATCCAGGCCGACCTCGCCGGCCCGAACCCGATGCACCGGCTGCTCCAGGGCGACGTCGGCGCCGGCAAGACCGTCGTCGCGGTGACGACGCTCCTCGACGCCGTACAGGGCGGCCACCAGGGCGCGCTCATGGCGCCGACCGAGGTGCTCGCCGAACAGCACGCAGCCGGGGTGCGTGCCCTGCTGGGCGATCTCGAGGTGCCCGACCCCGGGAACCTCTTCGGTGATCGACCGCTGCGGGTCGAGCTGCTCACGAACCGTGTGACCGGCTCGGAACGCAAGGCGGTGCTCGCCGGACTCGCCGACGGTGCCGTCGACATCGTGATCGGCACGCATGCGCTCATCCAGGAGGGCGTCGAATTCAACAGCCTCGGTGCCGTCGTCGTCGACGAGCAGCACCGCTTCGGCGTCGAGCAGCGGGCGGCCCTGCGCGACAAGTCGCTGGCACACGTCCCCGATCTGCTGGTCATGACGGCGACGCCGATCCCGCGCACGGCCGCGATGACCGTGTACGGCGACCTCGATGTGAGCGTGCTCGACGAGCTGCCGCCGGGCCGGACGCCGATCGTCACGAAGTGGGCGAACGGCCCGCTCCTCGAGGTCGAGGTGTGGGGCGACGTCCGCGCCCAGATCGCCGAAGGCCGCCAGGCCTACGTCGTGTGCCCGCTGATCGAGGAGAGCGAGAAGCTCGAAGTGGCGTCGGCGGAGGAGACCTACCAGCGGCTCGCCGCCGGCGAGCTGGCGGGACTCCGGCTCGGGCTGCTCCACGGCCGGCTCACGCCGGCCGAGAAGCAGATGACGATGGACCTGTTCCGAGCCGGTCAGCTTGACGTCCTCGTGGCGACCACGGTGATCGAGGTCGGCGTCGACGTGCCCAACGCGACCGTGATGGTGATCCTCGACGCCGACCGGTTCGGCATCGCCCAGTTGCACCAGCTACGCGGCCGGGTCGGCCGCGGCGCCCACGAGTCGACGTGCTGGCTGGTCACCCAGGAGCACGAGGGCGGCAACGCCCGCGTCGAGGCGCTGGTGGCCTCGACCGACGGGTTCGAGCTCGCCGAGGTCGACCTCGAGCTGCGCGGCGAGGGCACGCTGATGTCGACCAGCCAGAAGGGCCGCAGCGACCTCAAACTGGCGTCCCTGCGGCGCGATCGCGGGCTGGTCGCACGCGCTCGCGAGGCGGCGTTCGAGATCGTCGACGCCGACCCCGACCTGGCCGCCCACCCGGTGCTGCTCGACGAGCTCGACCTGCTGTTCACCGAGGAGGACGAGGGCTTCCTCGCGAAGAGCTGAGTGACGTGCGGGGCGCTACGGCGTCACCTCGTATTCGACGATCACGCCGTGGAGCTCGAGCACGTCGCCGTAGTCGGCCCAGTTGCTGGCGGGCACGACGACGCGAGCGACGTACATCCACGTGTCGTTGTCGACCAGCTGCGGACCCCTGCTCAGGATGGTGTTGTCGGTGAGCTTGGTGGGTGTCGGCTGGTGCCCCGACAGCAGGTCGAACATCTTCGTGTAGCCGCCGTCGTAGTGGAGCCCGTACAGCGCGATGTTGAGGTTGCGTGACGGGGTGTCGAACAGCGAGCTGTCCTTCACCCAGGCGTAGAACGCGGTGATCTTCGCCCCGTCCGGCAGGTGGACGGGCGCGTAGAAGTCGTCCTCGGTGCTGAACGTGCCCGTCGCGTACAGCTGGCCGACCGAGCCGATCTCGTACCCGGTCTTGTGCGAGTAGCGGGGCTGGAACGCAGCCGGCGGGATCGACAGGTGCCGGGTCTCGGTCGCATGGAGCGCGTCGATCTGCGTCTTCGTGTAGTAGCGGCCGTCGTGGTCGTGAGCGTCGAGCAGATCGTCGACCTCGGACTCCCGGTAGTAGTCGTCGTCGTGGTCGTGGGCGGCGAGCATGTCGTCGACCTCGGACTCCCGGTAGTAGTGGTCGTCGTGGTGGTGGTCGGCGTAGTAGCCGACCACGTCGGCGAGGACGTGGACGTCGCCCTGCAGGTTGTAGATGTCGAACTCACCGCCGTTCGACAGGTCGGTGGTGACGGCGTTCGGGGTCGGTGGCTGGCCCGGTGACGGGTTGAGGCTCGATGCGTCAGGTCTCGTCTCGCCGGTTGCCCAGACGGTGAGGAACGTCGGCAGCGTGGCGTCGACCGCGGTCATGTTGAGCGACAGCGCGACTGCGTCGTTCGGGATCGAGCACTCGCCGGCGGTGCCGTGCGCGCTCACCGTGTGCGTCTCGGCGGTGCCGAGTGGTGTGCTGCGCGGCCCGACCTGGAAGTCGGGGCGGGTGTCGATGATGCGACACGGGGTGATCGGCACGTAGACGGTGCGTTCACCCGACTCGACGGTAGCCGAGACGAGCCCGACGCCGCCGCCTCCCAGGGTGATCGCGACCGCTGCGCCGATCGCGGCCCAACGAGTCCGGAGCAGTGACATGGTGGCCTCCTTGCTTGCCCGGTTGCGCTGCGGGCTACGGGATCACGTACGTGAGCGAGACCTCGACGCCGTAGACCCTGATCTCGTCGCTGGTGCAGATGCCGACGACGTAGTCGTAGTCCTCGAGCACCGTCGCCGGCCCGCTCGCCGTGAGCACCAGGTCCGCGCTCTCGAGACCGTTCGTGGACGCAGCGACCGTCGTCTCGCCGACGATCGGTGGGAGGACCGACCCGATGAGCGGGCCGGACGTCGCACGTGTCGCGGCCAGCGAGACGCCGACCGTCGCGCCCGGGACGGGCGCCGTGTAGACGATCGACATGCCGGTGACGTCGAGGCCCACGGGCAGCTCGAACCGGCCGGTGAGGCACTCGGCGGCCACGGACGGGCCGTGCTCCCAGCCGAAGGTCCACTGCGAGCCACGTTCGCTGGGACGCAGCTCGTGCGGGCTGAGCCGCACTCGGAGCGGCCTCGCGTCGACGAACCGCTCGTTGGCCTCGGCCTTCGTGTAGTGGATGTCGTCGTGGCCGTGGTGGGCGTAGTAGCCGACGACGTCGGCGAGCACGTGAACGGTGCCCTGCAGGTTGTAGACGTGAAACTTGCCACCGGCCGACAGGTCGGTGGTCACCGCGTTCGGGACCGGCGGCTCGCCAGGGTGCGGGTTGAGGCTCGACGCGTTCGGCATCGTCTCGCCCGTCGCCCAGATGGTGAGGAACGTCGGCAGCGTGGCGCCGACGGCGGTGACGTTCATCGAGAGCGCCGTCGCCTCGGTCGGGATCATGCACTCGCCGTACGAGCCGCGGGCCGTGACGGTGTGCGTCTCGGCCGGCCCGAGCGGCGAGGACTTCGGCCCGACCTGGAACTCGGGGCGTGTGTCGATGATGCGGCACGGGGTGATCGGCACGTAGACGGTGCGTTCGCCGGAGTCGACCGTGGCGCCGACGAGTCCGACGCCGCCGCCTCCGAGTGTGATCGCGACCGCTGCACCGATCGCTGCCCAACGAGTTCGTAGCAGTGACATCGCACCACCTCCCGCTCGACCTGATTCCAGTGTGAGCGCCGCACCCGTCTCTCGCAAGCGTCCTCCGTCACAGCGATGCGGTGGGGCGTCGCACGCCGGCTCGCCGGGTAGCGTCCGGCGGGGTGAAGCGACAGGACAAGGCGGACCGGATCGGCGAGATCCTCGATCAGCTCTACCCGACGCCGCCGATCCCGCTCGACCACACCGACCCCTACACGCT
The DNA here is from genome assembly GCF_030065885.1 of Ilumatobacter sp. Taxonomy (GTDB): domain Bacteria; phylum Actinomycetota; class Acidimicrobiia; order Acidimicrobiales; family Ilumatobacteraceae; genus Ilumatobacter. The sequence goes on from NZ_JASJCS010000102.1 coordinate 12,838, forward strand.
GCTCGTCTCGGTCGCGCTGTCGGCGCAGACGACGGACAAGAAGGTCAACGAGGTGACACCGGCGCTCTTCGCCGTCGCCGACACGCCCGCGAAGATGGCCGCGCTCGACCCCGAACGGATCCTCGAGCTGATCCGCGAGATCGGCCTGGCGCCGACCAAGGCCAAGAACCTGTGGCTCGCGGCGAACCAGATCATCGATGCCGGGGGCGAGCTCGTGCCCGACTTCGACTTCCTCGAGTCGCTGGCCGGGGTCGGCCACAAGACCGCGAGTGTCGTGATGGCGCAGGCCTTCGGGGTGCCGGCGTTCCCGGTCGACACACACATCCACCGGCTGGCCGACCGGTGGGGGCTCTCGAACGGGACGAACGTCGACCGCACCGAACGCGACCTCAAGGCGGTCTTCCCGCGCGACACCTGGAACCGCCGCCACCTGCAGATCATCTACTTCGGCCGCGAGTACTGCCCGGCGCGTGGTCACGACCTCGCGGCGTGCCAGATCTGTGGCTGGGCCGCCACGAAGAAGCGCATCCGAGAGGAGTCGGGTCGGTAGCTCGCCGGAGCCTCGGAATGGAGCGGCCGGCGACGCGGTTCCCTAGGCGATGGATCCGTCGAGTGCTGCGGGCGCGCCAGATGACGCGAACGGGAGCTCTCCCGACGTGCTGCCCGACGGCCCGGTCGGTGTCTCGACACCGATCCGGCTCCGGACGTTCGCAGTCTGGTTCGCCGGGATCGCGGCCGTGGTCGGCCTGGCCGGCGTCGCGATCCGGGCGGCCGGCGCACCGAGCGACGATCGCGCCGGGCCCGACGAGGTCCGGCTCGCACAGATGCAGTCGATCGACGCGCTCGCTGCCGACCGTGACTGCTTGGCGATTCGTGCGCAGACCAACGAGGTGGTCCGCGACATCGGGATCCCCGGCACCGAGCAGCACTCCCGCAACGTGCTGATCATCCAGTACGCCGACGATGCGTTGCAGCGCCTCGGCTGCCAGTTCTCGACGTCGATCGAGTCCGGCGTCATCGGTCCGTTCGCCGGCAGCTCCCGTACCGCCCGTTTCTGACTCGCGAACGGCGTCAGACGTCGGGGCGGTCGCCGGCGGCCCGGTCGTCGTCCTCGAGCACGAGATCCCACCGGTCGAGGCAGTCCTCGCAGCGATACGCCACGACATCGCCCGTCAGCCACGTCCCGTCCTCGCGGGGCGGCGTCAGCAGGAACGAGCGACCGCCGCAGTCGATGCACGTGATCTGCGGGTCGGGCTCCAACACGGGTCCAGTATGCCGCCGGCTCGCTCGGCCATAGCCTGAGCCGATGCGTGTGGTTGCGGGAGAGCTGGGCGGTCGCCTGTTCGAGGCGCCACCCGGCCTCGACACCCGTCCGACCACGGACAAGGTGCGCGAGGCGGTGTTCAACGCGCTCGGCAGCCTCGACCTCGTTCGCGACGCCGCCGTCGCCGACCTGTTCGCCGGCAGCGGCGCGCTCGGGATCGAGGCGCTGTCGCGAGGCGCCGCGCACTGCACGTTCGTCGAACGCGACCGCCGGGCGCTGCGCACGATCCGCGAGAACCTGCGGCAACTGGACCTGGCCGACCGGAGCCGAGTCGTGGCAGGAGACGCCGCGGTGTTGGTCGGCGGGCTCGACGTCGACATCGTCTTCGTCGACCCGCCGTACGAGTTCGATGCCTGGCCCGAGCTGCTGCGTTCGACCCGCGCACCGTTCGTGGTCGCCGAGGCCGGCCGCTCCCTCGATCGCGTGGACGGTGTCGCCGAGCTCGACGCCTGGGAGATCACCCGCACCAAGCGCTACGGGCGGACGTGGGTGACGTTCCTCGAGCGGACCGGCAACACCTAGTGCCGCGTCCACACAGTGCCCGGAGGGGTCAACGAACTCGTCCTTGGGCCCAAGTAGCGTGGCCCTACCCATGGCAACGGTGCTGATACCCGGCAGCTTCGATCCGCTCCACCTCGGTCACATCGACGTCGTCGATCAGGCGGTGGAGCTGTTCGGCGACGTCGTCGTCGGCGTGCTCGTCAACTTCGACAAGCCGAGCGGCATGTTCACGCCCGACGAGCGGGTCGAGCTCGCGGAAGCGAGCCTTCCCGGGCGGCCGACGGTCACGGTGCGGACGTTCGGCGGGCTCGCCGTGCAGGCTGCGGCCGACGTCGGTGCCGACTTCATGGTGAAGGGTCTGCGCACCCCCCAGGACTTCGACATCGAGCAGCAGATGGCGCACACCAACCATTCGGTGACCGGCATCCGCACCGTGTTCGTGCCGTGCCGATCGGATGCGGGCTTCATCTCGAGCCGCTTCATCCGCGAGATCGCCTCGTACGGGGGCGACGTCAGCCACCTCGTGGCCCCACCCGTTGCCGCCGTACTCGCCGATAGATTTGCCGAGCCCCCGAACAGCTGAGCGATGACACACATGACCTACGACGACCGATACGACGACCGGTACGCCGACGACGGCCACCCCGACGACGGCGACGGTCACGACCACTACGCCGAGATCGACGACCACTATCCCGACGCGGAGTCGCAGCAGGGCTACGTCGGCGACGCCGAGACCTGGCTGCGGCGCGCGATCGACATCGTCGCCAACGCCCCGACGATGCCGCTGTCGTCGACGCCGCGCATCGATCGTGACGAGGTCGTCGAGCTGCTCGACCGGGCGCTCGCCAGCATGCCCGACGAGCTGCGGCAGGCGCGCTGGATGCTGAAGGAGCGGCAGGACTTCGTCAACAAGACCCGCCGTGAGGCGAACGAGATGCTCGAGGCGGCCAGGGTGCAGGCCGAGCGCATGGTGCAGCGGACCGAGGTCGTGCGTGCCGCCGAGGCGCGTGCGCGGCAGGTGGTCGACACGGCCGAGTCCGACTCGCGGCGCCTGAAGCTCGAGACCGAGGACTTCCTCGATCAACGGCTGGCGAGCTTCGAGATCCTGCTCGACAAGCTCGGCAAGACGGTCGCCGCCGGCCGCCAGAAGCTCTCGATCGGCGATGCCGGCCACCATCTCGCCCACGTCGAGGACGACGTGGACGACGACCCGACCGGCGGGTTCTTCGACCAGGACCGCTGACCACACGCGCTCCGTGCCCACGAACCCGCTCTACCTGCTGCGCGTCAACGCCAGGGAGCTGCTCCGACAGCCCGGTACCGACCGGTCGATCACCGTCGAGCTGGCGCCGGGCGATCTCGGCATCGACGACGCGCGGATCACCGGCGACATCGCCGTCGACCTGGTCGCGACCTCGAACATCGACGGCATCGTCGTCTCGGGTGAGGTCGCGATGCCCTGGCGGGCACCCTGCCGGCGCTGCCTGACCGACGTTCGGGGCACGGCGGGGGTCGAGGTCGACGAGCTCTACCAGGACGACGTGAGCGACGAGGACGCCTACGCGATCGAGGGTGATCAGATCGACCTCGCGCCGGCGGTCCGTGAGTACGTGCTGCTCGAACTGCCCGACGACCCGCTCTGCCGCGATGACTGCGCCGGCATCTGCCCGGTTTGCGGCATCGACCGCAACACCGCGTCGTGCGAGTGCGACACGTCGGTGCGAGACGAGCGCTGGGCTGCGCTCGACGACCTCCGCCTCGACGATTCCTGATCGGGCTCCGGCTCGCGGTCGAGCCGCTCGGCTTCGCCTGGCCGTGCTCGCTGCCGCCGGTGCGCTTCGGCGCTCGCCCGCTTGGTCCGTGCGAGAAGGTCGGGTGGCTGTGCCCGAGGTGCCGGGGTCGGTGTCGCCCTCAGTTGGTGCGACACGTCCGTTCTCGGCGGTGGCGGCGATAACCTGGCGCAGCCTGTTCGTGCGGTGTGCATGCAGGTACGCCTGATCGAGTGTTGGAGACCCATCGTGGCCGTTCCGAAGAAGAAGAAGTCGAAGATGAAGAGCCGCAGCCACCGCGCTGCGGCCTGGAAGCTCAACGCTCCCGCGCGCAGCACGTGCCCGCGTTGCGGCAATGCGAAGACTCCCCACACGGTGTGCCCGCACTGCGGCACGTACAAGGGCCGTGTCGTCATCGACGTCGGCTGAGATGTCGGGCTCCGCCGACCGGCCCAGCCGGGTCTCTCCGCCTTCCGCGCTCGCCGCCTCCGCTTCGGCATCCCTGGCGCACCAGTCTCGACGTTCGCCCCGGTGAACGCCTGATGTTGCCCATTGCGGTCGACGCCATGGGCGGCGACCACGCCCCGCGGGCGATCGTCGCCGGTGCCCGCACTGCGGCAGCCGCCGGCACTCCCGTCGTGCTTGTCGGGCCGCCCGATCTCGGTGACCACGTCGACGTCGGCGACCTTCCCCTGATCGAGGCTGGTGAGGTCATCGAGATGCACGAGGACGGCGGCAAGGCCGTTCGCCGCAAGAAGGACTCGACGCTGGTCCGCGCCGCAGAGGCGGTTCGCGACGGGCACGCATCGGCCATGATCTCGGCCGGCAACACCGGCGCCACCATGGCCTCCGCGCTGTTGCGCATGGGCCGGGTCAAGGGTGTCAATCGGCCGGCCATCGCGACGATCATCCCCGTGCCCGGCGGCGAGCCGACGGTGCTGCTCGACGCAGGCGCCAACGTCGACGTCCAGCCCGACTGGCTGGTGCAGTTCGCCCAGATGGGTTCGATCTTCTCCCGCCACCGGTTCGGCATCGCGTCGCCCACGGTCGGTCTGCTGTCGATCGGCGAGGAGCCCGGGAAGGGTGACTCGCTGCGCAAGGAGACCTACCCGCTCCTCCTCGAGGCGGCCGAGACGAGTGACCTGAACTTCGTCGGCAACGTCGAGGGCCGCGACGTGATGGCCAACACGGCCGACGTGATCGTGGCCGACGGCTTCACCGGCAACGTCGTGCTCAAGACGCTCGAAGGTGGGATGAAGGCGGTGATCGGCGCACTGCTCGAGGCGTTCGCCGACCCGGCGGTCAAGGAGCACGCCGACGCGCTGATGCCCGCCCTCCTCCCGCTCTACGCCGAGCTCAGCCCCGACACGTACGGCGGTGCCGTGTTGCTCGGCGTCGACGGCGTCTGCATCATCGCCCACGGTTCCTCCAGCGCCGAGGCGATCCGCAACGGCATCGGCGTGGCCCGCGACATGGTCGACGCCGACATGGTCGGCG
>NZ_JASJCS010000103.1 GCF_030065885.1 Ilumatobacter sp.
CAGGTCTACGACCAGATGATGGAGCCGAAGTGGGTCATCTCGATGGGCGTGTGCGCGAGCTCGGGCGGCATGTTCAACAACTACGCGATCGTCCAGGGCGTCGACCAGGTCGTCCCCGTCGACGTCTACGCGCCAGGCTGCCCCCCGACGCCGGAGACGCTGATCCACGCGATCGAGACGTTGCACCAGAAGATCGAGGACGGCGAGATCCTGCGCCGCCGCGACGAGACCGGTGCCGGCGCCAACCTGCACGTCGAGGAGATCGCCCCGACGTCGATCCCCGTCCTGCTCGGGAGCAAGTGAGGCCGTACGCGTGAGTGACGACACCACCATCGCGGCCGAGGACGGATCGGTCGAGGAGACCGAGCAGGCGCCCGAGATGTACGGCTGTCCCGTGTCGGACAGCCGCGGGCAGACGGTGTTGCATCCGAGCCGGGAGCAGTACCTCGACGTCGTGAAGCAGCTCGCCGACGACGGCTACGCGATGTGCATCGACCTCACCGCGGTCGACTACCTCGAGTATCCCGGTCGGCCGCTGCCGGAGGGCGTCGGTGCCGAACGGTTCGAAGTCGTGGTCAACCTGCTCGACATCACGAACCGCCGTCGCATCCGGTTGCGGGTCCAGGTACCGGAGTCCGACGCCGTCCTCCCGTCGCTGTTCGACATCCACCCGGGGTCGGAGGCCATGGAGCGCGAGGTGTTCGACATGTTCGGTGTCGACTTCACCGACCATCCCGACATGACCCGGATCCTGATGCCCGAGGACTGGGTCGGCCACCCGCTCCGGAAGGACTTCGAGATCGGCCAGATCCCGGTCCAGTTCAAGGGGAGCCACGCGTGATGGACGTGGTGACATCGCGTGTCGCGAGCGCGTACGCGTCACAGTTGGTGTCAGACACCAACTGTGATGTTCGAGCACGGGTCGAACCCGTTGCGTCGGGTCACAGGTGGTGTCTGACACCAACTGTGACGTGGGTTGGAGGATGCCGTGACTGTCACACCTGACGTCGCACGCACCACCGAGGGCGAGCAGGAGATCAAGCCGCGCTCGCAGACGACGGCGCGCGAGCTGATGCGCGAGGTCGGGTCGGTGCTGCGGATGAGCGAGGCGGAAGCCGCGCAGCTGGGCGACCTGCCGGACGACCCCGACGAAGACCAGACGATGATCATCAACATGGGCCCGCAGCACCCGTCGACGCACGGCGTGCTGCGGCTCATGCTCGAGCTGCAGGGCGAGACCGTGCTGCGCTGCAAGCCGATCATCGGCTACCTCCACACCGGCATGGAGAAGACCGGCGAGCAGCTCACGTTCATGCAGGGCGGCACCAACGTGACCCGCATGGACTACCTCTCGCCGATGGCCAACGAGCTCGTGTTCTCGATGGCCACCGAGCAGCTGCTCGGCATCGACGGCGACATCCCCGAGCGAGCCGTGTGGATGCGGATGCTGCTCGCCGAGCTAAACCGGATGAGCAGCCACCTGCTGTTCATGGCGACGAACGGCATGGACCTCGGCGCCGTCTCGATGATGATCTACGGCTGGCGGGAGCGCGAGGAGGTCCTGCGCTTCTTCCAGAAGGTCACCGGCCTGCGGATGAACCACAACTTCATCCGGCCGGGCGGGCTCGCCGCCGACCTGCCGCCGGGTTGGCGCGACGACGTGCTGCGGCTGCTCGACCTGATCCCCGAGCGGCTCGAGGAGTACGACACGTTGATGACCGGTCAGCCGATCTGGCGCGAGCGGCTGCAGGGCGTCGGTGTCATCACCCCCGACGAGGCGCTGGCGCTCGGTGCCACCGGCCCGATCCTCCGCTCGGCGGGTGTGCCGTGGGACCTGCGCCGCGACATGCCGTACCTCCGCTATGAGGAGATGGAATTCGACGTCATCGTCGGCACCTACGGCGACGCGTTCGACCGGTACGCGATCCGCCTCAACGAGATCCGCGAGTCGATGAAGATCGTGCGTCAGATCCTCGACCGCATGCCCGAGGGCGACTACCGCATCCAGGACAAGAAGGTCACGCCGCCGCCCAGGGTCCGCATCGACGAGTCGATGGAGGCGCTGATCCACCACTTCAAGATCTTCACCGAGGGCTTCAAGGTGCCCGAGGGCGAGGTCTACGTCGGCATCGAGTCGCCCCGTGGGGAGATCGGTTGCTACATCGCTTCGGACGGATCGCCGACGCCGTACCGCATGCACATGCGTGCGCCGAGCTTCGTCAACATCCAGTGCCTCCCCCACATGATGCGCGGCGGGTTGGTCGCCGACGCAGTGGCGGTGATCAGCTCCGTCGATCCGGTGTTGGGAGACGTGGACCGATGACGGCGGCGGTGACGGTTGCGTGTTGCGGGCGAGCTCACGTCACAGTTGGTGTCAGACACCAACTGTGCCCCGACGCGACGGGTTCGACCTGTGCTCCGAGAGCACAGTTGGTGTCTGACACCAACTGTGACGTGACGCACTCGCGTCGCGTGAGGGGCGCCGCATGAGTCGCCTCACTGATTCGAACGTGGCGCTGGCGAAGGAGATCATCGCTCGGTATCCGAAGCAGAAGTCGGCGTTGATCCCGCTCGTGCATCTCTCACAGGAGCAGAACGGGTACGTCACGCGGGAGGCGATGCGCCACGTCGCCGAGCTGATCGACGTCACGCCGGCCGAGGTGTACGGCACGGCGTCGTTCTACGAGATGTTCCGCTTCGAGCCGACCGGCAAGTACCTGATCAACATCTGCGGCACGATGTCGTGTGCGCTGATGGGCGCCGACGACCTGATGCACCACGCCGAGCACACGCTCGGCATCAAGGCCGGCAGTACCACCGACGACGGGCTGATCACGCTGCAGCACGCCGAGTGCCAGGCGGCGTGCACCGAGGCGCCGACGCTGCAGGTCAACTACCGGCACCGCTTCCGGGTGACGCACGAGCAGTTCGACCGCCTCGTCGACGACCTCCGCTCCGGTGCACTCGACGACGAGGTCCCACCACACGGCACGCTCGGCCGCAACCGGCAGCACATCCCGGCCGACAAGCAGGTCGGCGCCGTGCCGCCCGACGAGGTCGACGGCGCGCCGGCCTGGATCACGATCACGGAGGATTCGTGATGGCGGTGGTGACAGTTGCGTGTCGCGAGCGCGTGCGCGTGCGCGTCACAGTTGGTGTCAGACACCAACTGTGCTGTTCGAGCACGGGTCGAACTCGTCGAGTTGCGTCACAGTTGGTGTCTGACACCAACTGTGACGTTGGTTGGAGCGAGACGTGAGTGTCACCCCCGAGACCCCGTATCCGTACCCCTGGGCCGCGGGGTACTACGACGACGGTGACCGGCCGCAGATCGTCACGTCGCGCTTCAAGTACGAGGACTCGTACACGCTCGAGCGGTACCTCGCGACCGGCGGCTACGAGGGGCTGCGCAAGGCGCTCGACGCGAAGCCCGAGGACGTGCACGACGAGGTCCGCAAGTCGACGCTGCTCGGCCGCGGTGGCGCCGGCTTCCCGGCCGGCGTGAAGTGGGGCTTCACCCCGCAAGGCGTGTGGCCGCGCTACCTCGTCGTCAACGGCGACGAGTCCGAGCCGGGCACGTACAAGGACCGCCTGCTGATGGAGCTCGACCCGCACCAGCTGATCGAGGGCAGCCTCATCGCGTGCTACGCCGCCGGTCTGTCGCAGTGCTTCCTCTACATCCGCGGCGAGATGGCGCTGGCGCACGAACGCGTCGCCAAGGCGCTCGACGAGGCGTACGCAGCCGGGTACGCCGGCAAGAACATCCTCGGCACCGACTTCAGCGTCGACGTGATCCTCCACTGGGGTGCCGGCGCCTACGTCGTCGGTGAGGAGACAGCGCTGATCGAGTCGCTCGAGGGCGAGCGCGGCATGCCGCGTCTCAAGCCGCCGTACTTCCCGGCGGCCATCGGGCTGTACGGCAAGCCGACGATCGTCAACAACGTCGAGACGCTGGCCAACCTGCCGTTCATCGCCGCCAACGGATCGGCTGCCTACACCGCCATCGGCACCGAGACGTCACCCGGCACGCGCATGATCGCCGTGTCGGGCCACGTGAAGCGCCCCGGCGTCTACGAGATCGTCAACGGCTCGACCACGTTCCGCGACCTGCTCTACGGCGAGCACTTCGCACGGGGCATCCGCGAGGACAACGAGCTCAAGGCGTTCGTGCCGGGTGGAGGCTCGGCCCCCTGGTTCCTGCCCGATCAGCTCGACATCCCGTTCGAGGGTCGCGACGCCGGCTCGGCCGGTTCGATGCTCGGCTCGGGTGCCGTGATGGTGATGGACTCGACCACCGACATCCCGAGGGCCGCGCTGACGCTGGTGAAGTTCTACGCCCACGAGTCGTGCGGCAAGTGCGTGCCGTGCCGCGAGGGCGGCACCTGGCTGTACCGCATCGTCGAGCGGATCGTCGCCGGCAACGGCACCGATGCCGATCTCGACACGATCCGCGAGGTCGGTCGATCGATCTGCCCGGGCGCAATGCCGCACGCGGCGAGCGAGCGGCTCGGCCTCGAGGCGACGCCGTTCCCGTACAAGATGACGACGATCTGCTTCGTCGGGCCGTCGGCCTACGTGCCGATCCACTCGGCCATGACGCTGTTCCCCGAGGAGTTCGACGCGATCGTCACCAAACGCGAGGTCCGTACCACGATCCCCGTCACCGCCGCAGGAGGTGACTGAGTTGAGCGACGAGACCATCGACGAGTCCACCGACGACACGACCGAGGAGGTCGAGGCCAACGAGTCCGCTGACGCTAGCGAGGCCGCTGACGCCAACGAGTCCGCTGACGCCAACGAGGCCGCCTCCGAGGCGCCGGGCCCTGAGCCGGATCCGAACGCGGTCAGCATCACCCTGAACGGGCGCGAGATCACTGCCCGCAAGGGTGAGCTGATCATCGCTGCCGCCGACCGCCACGGCGAGTACATCCCTCGGTTCTGCTATCACCCGCGCATGAGCTCGGTCGGCATGTGCCGACAGTGCATGGTCGAGGTCGACACCGGTCGCGGCCCGATGCTGCAGCCGAGCTGCATGATCACGGTCTCGCCCGACATGGTCGTCGAGACCGAGTCCGACACCGCCAAGCGCGCCCAGGAGGGCATGCTCGAGCTGCTGCTCGCCAATCATCCCCTCGACTGCCCGGTCTGCGACAAGGGTGGCGAATGCCCGTTGCAGGACCAGGCCTTCAGCCACGGCCCCGCCGAGAGCCGCTACGTCGAACAGAAGCGGCACTACGAGAAGCCGATCCCGATCAGTGACCACGTGTTCCTCGACCGCGAGCGCTGCATCCTGTGCGATCGCTGCACTCGCTTCGCCGACGAGGTCGCCGGTGACAAGCTGATCCACTTCATCGACCGCGGCAACGCCACCCAGGTCAACACGTTCCCCGACGAGCCGTTCGCGTCCTACTTCTCGGGCAACACCGTGCAGATCTGCCCGGTCGGCGCGCTGACCGCGAAGCCCTACCGGTTCAAGGCCCGCCCATGGGATCTCGAGCAGGTCGAGTCCACCTGCACGACGTGCTCGGTCGGCTGCCGCATCTCGGTCCATTCGAGCCGTGACCAGCTGCTGCGCTTCCAGGGGGTCGACGTCGAGTCGGTGAACTGGGGCTGGCTGTGCGACCGGGGTCGCTTCAACTTCGAGTCGATCGAATCCGATCATCGCATCTCCGACCCGATGGTGCGCGGCGAGGCCGGCCTCGCATCCACGACGTGGAGCGGCGCGATGGCGCTCGTGGCGCGCATCGTCACCGAAGCGCTGGACAACGGCGGTCCCGACTCGATCGGGTTGCTCGGTGGCGCCCGCGGCACCAACGAGGACGCGTTCGCGTGGGCGAAGCTGGCCGACGCCCTGGGCATCACCCGTCGCGACGCCCAACTCGGCGACGGTCTCCCGGTCGAGATCCTCGGCGCGCCACGGGCCACGATCGAACAGGCTGCGAACGCGCCGACGGTCATCGTGGTCGGACCCGACCTCAAGGAGGAGCTGCCGGTGCTCTTCCTGCGCCTCCGCGACGCGGTCGAGAAGGGCCGCACGAAGGTGATCGAGTTCTCCTCGAAGACGACCGGGCTCACCAGGTACGCCTGGCGCCACGTCGAGCACCTGCCCGGCGCCGCTCCCCAGTCGATCTCGTCGACGCTCGCCGAACCCGATGTGCTCGACCAGCTGGCCTCCGGTGATGTCGTCGTCGTCGCCGGCCGCGACAACCTCGCGGCGTCCGAGGCGACCGCGATGGCAGCGGTCCACAGCGTGCTCGATGCGGTCCCGTCGGCCACGGTGCTGCCGGCGCTGCGCCGCGGCAACGTCGTCGGCGCGCTGCAGCTCGGGCTCGCACCGGCAGACGCCGGGCACGCAGCGCTCGCCACGCTCGAAGCGGCAGCCGCCGGCAAGCTCGACCTGCTGGTCCTGCTCGGCGCCGACCCGATCAACGACTGCCCCGACGCCGACCTCGCCCGCCGAGCGCTCGCGGGGGCGCGACGGGTCGTCTCGATCGACACGTTCATGTCCGAGTCCACCCAGCAGGCCGACGTCGTCCTCCCGGCAGCGGCGTTCGGCGAGCAGGACGGCACGACGACGAACCTCGAAGGCCGGGTCTCGCGCGTCAGCCAGAAGGTCACCGTGCACGGCACGGCGCGTCCCGACTGGATGATCGCGACCGAGCTGGCGCTCGACCTCGGCCACGATGTGGGCTTCACCACCGTCGACGGCGCGACCGCCGCGATCGCCGAGGCGGTTCCGGCGTACGCGGGCGCGACCGTGGCAGCGATCGATGCCGATCCCGAAGGCGTGCTCGCGGTGAGCGGCCCGGTCGAGTTCGTCGCCCCCGAGGCCGGTGAGCAACTGCCTCGGGGCTACGACTTCCGGCTCGTCGTCAGCCGCAAGCTCTACGATCGGGCGATCGGAACCGCCATGTCGCCGTCACTGGCCAAGCTCCCGATCGGCGCTGGCGCCCACATGCACCCGGCCGACCTCGCGCGGGTCGGCGAGTCCGACGGCGTCGACGTGAAGCTGGTCAGCGCCAAGGGCTCGGTCGTGCTGCCGCTCGTCGCCGACGAGAGCGTGCAGCGCGGCACGATCTGGGCGCCCTTCAACCAGCCCGGCGCCAGCATCAACGAGATCATCGACGCCTCGGCCCCCGTCACGGATGTATCAGTGGAGCGGTTGTCGTGATCACTCGCTCGCTCCGTTCTCACGAATCGACCGGTGCGGCTTCGCTGCGCCCAATCGTGATCGACCGACCGGCCGAGCCGGCTCGGCCGATGGCGGAGGGCGCCGAGCACTCGCCCCCTCCGCGCCACCCCCACCGGGAGGGCGCGTCATCGATCGAGAGTGGGCTCCGATGAGTGCGCTCTCGCTGTTCGCCGTGGATCCGATGCTCGACACGTCGGAATGGTGGTGGAAGGTCCTGGCGATCATCGCGGCCAAGGTGCTCGTCATCTTCGTGCTCGGCCTCGTCGGCACGATGTTCATGGTCTGGTTCGAGCGCAAGATCGTCTCGGGCATGCAGAACCGCATCGGCCCGAACAAGGCCGGCCCCTACGGCCTGCTCCAGACGCTCGCCGACGGCACGAAGCTGTTCTTCAAGGAGGACCTGCTCCCCGAGCAGGCCGACAAGTGGGTGTTCCGGCTGGCGCCGTTCCTCGCGTTCGTCCCGGCGTTCCTCGTGTGGTCGGTCATCCCGCTCGGCGGGGACTTCACCGACGGCAAGGACGGCACGGTCACCTGGTTCGGCGAGGTGACCCGCGTGCAGCTCGTCGACCCGCCCGTCGGCATCCTGATGGTGCTCGCCCTCAGCTCGATCGGTGTCTACGGGATCATGCTCGCCGGCTGGGCGTCGGGTTCGAAGTACCCGCTGCTCGGGTCGGTGCGTGCGTCCGCCCAGATGATCTCGTACGAGGCGGCGCTCGGCCTGAGCCTCGGCGCCGTGCTGCTGATGAGCGGCACGTTGTCGACGTCGGGCATCGTCGGTGCGCAGGACGGCCTGGCCAGTTGGAACATCGCCGCCACCGGCTTCATCCCGTTCTTCATCTTCCTCATCGCGATGACCGCCGAGCTCAACCGGCCGCCCTTCGACCTGGTCGAGGCCGAGCAGGAGCTGGTCGGCGGGTTCAACACCGAGTACTCCTCGATCCGGTTCGCGCTGTTCTTCCTCGCCGAGTTCATGAACGTGATCACGATGAGCGGCGTGATGGTGACCCTGTTCCTCGGCGGCCCCCAGCCGCTCCACGTCGGCGACATCGACATCTTCGGCTGGGCCGGTCCGTTGAGCGGCACGCTGTGGGTGATCCTCAAGACACTGGCGTTCCTCTACGCCTACGTGTGGTTCCGGGCGACGCTCCCGCGGCTCCGCTACGACCAGCTGATGGACTTCGGCTGGAAGTTGCTGATCCCGGTCGCCCTCGGCTGGTTCATCGTGCTCGCTGCGATCGAGCTCGGCCGGGACGAGGACTGGAACATCTACCTGGTCGTGCCGATCTGCCTGGCCGGCCTGGCCGTCGGCTATGCGCTCCTGTCGTCGGCGCTGACCGTCAGCCGGCGCAACCGCGAACGAGATGGGGCTGCGTACTGATGGGCTATTTGGACGGGTTCGCCGTCACCATCCGCCAGCATCGGCTCTTCGGTGGCAAGCGCGTCACCACCGAGTACTCGGGTGGACGCGCCGCCAAGAAGCGCGGCCGCGCCACCGAACCCGACGTCGACGACGATCGGAAGATCGACAAGCCCGAGCGGTTGCACGGCCGTCACGTCCTCAACCGCTACGAGGACGGCATGGAGAAGTGCATCGGGTGCGAGCTCTGCGCAGGCGTCTGCCCTGCCAAGTGCATCTACGTCCGCGGTGCCGACAACGACCCCGAGCACCCCACGTCGCCCGGCGAGCGGTTCGGCTTCGTGTACGAGATCAACTACCTGCGGTGCATCCACTGCGACCTGTGCGTCGAGGCGTGCCCGACCGAGGCGATCACCGAGACGAAGCTGTTCGAGTTCAGCTTCACCAACCGCCAGGACGCGATCTACACGAAGAACGAGCTGCTCGTCGACGACGACGGCAGCCCCAAGCGCATGCCGTGGGAGGACTGGCGCGACGGCGAGGACGAGTTGACGTCCGGCTGGATGCGCGCCACGTCGCCGTCGGGCGATGCCACGTTCCGCGGTGTGGTCGGTTGGAGCAACGAGCTCGGCCACGGCGAGCGCACTCCCGAACCCCCGCAACCGGAGTCCGACGCATGAGCGCCACACCGTTCGACCCGTCAGCGTTACAGATGGTGTCAGACACCTTCTGTAACGGTGATCGTTCGGGGGAGACGGCGTAGTGGAGTTGCTCGTCTTCGTCGTGGCGTCGGCGATGGTGCTGGTGGGCGCGCTCGGCGTCATCCTGCGGCCCAACCCCGTGCACGCGGCGCTCAGCCTGGTGCTGACGCTGTTCGGCATCGCCGTGCACTTCGTCGCGCTCGAGGCGCACTTCCTGGCTGCGGTGCAGGTGATCGTCTACGCCGGCGCGATCGTCGTGCTCTTCCTGTTCGTGATCATGCTGCTCGGCGTGGACAAGGCCGAGGATCTCTCGATCGAGCCGTTCCCGATCCAGCGGCCGCTCGCCGTCATCGTCGGCATCGGCGTCTCGGGGCTCCTCATCGCCGCGATCGTCCGGGCGCGCGACGCGCTGGCCGAGGGAACGGCGCTCAACGCCGACGGCGACAGCAACATCCGCGAGCTGGCGCGCAACCTGTTCAGCGACCACGTGTTCGCGTTCGAGTTCACGTCGATCCTCCTGATCGTCGCCGTGGCCGGGACGGTGCTGCTGACCCGCAAGGAGAAGAAGCGCGAGGGGTCCGAATGACCGGCGTCCTCATCGCCGACGTCGTGCCGACCACCGGGTACTACCTGGTGCTCAGCGCCGTGCTGTTCGGCGTCGGGGCCACCGGCCTGATGGTGCGCCGCAACCCGCTGATCATGTTCATGTGCGTCGAGCTGATGCTCAACGCCGTCAACCTGACGTTCGTGGCGCTCGCGGTGCGGTTCGGGGTGCTCGTCGACCCGCAGACCGGCGACATCCTCAACCGCGGCATCGACGGCCAGACGGCGGTCTTCTTCGTGCTGGTCGTGGCGGCGGCCGAGGTGGTCGTCGGGCTCGGCATCATCATCTCGATCCTGAAGCGCCGCCCAGGGGCGACCGCCGACGACCTCGCGGAGTTGAAGGGGTAGGGCGGGCATGCTCGACGTCGTCTGGTTGATCCCCGCCTTCCCGCTCGCCGGGTTCGTGCTGATCCTGCTGTTCGGTCGCCGCCTCGGCGAACCGCGATCGGGCTACCTCGCCGCGACGATGGTCCTCGGCTCGTTCGTCGTCGCAGCCGGCGCCTACTTCGACCTGCTCTCGATGGACGAGGAGGAGCGGTCGCACATCGAGACCCTGTTCTCGTGGGTGCCCGTCTCGTCGTTGCAGATCGACATGGCGTTCCTCGCCGACCCGCTCTCGATCACGATGGCGTTGTTCGTCACAGGGGTCGGCTTCCTGATCCACCTGTTCGCCATCGGGTACATGCACGGCGACGCCAACTTCTCGAAGTTCTTCCTCTACCTCAACCTCTTCATCCTCTCGATGACGCTGCTGGTGCTCGGCGAGAACCTGCTCGTCACCTTCCTCGGATGGGAGGGCGTCGGCACCTGCTCCTACCTGTTGATCTCGTTCTGGCACCAGCGCGAGCCGGCGGCAACCGCCGGCAAGAAGGCGTTCGTGACGAACCGCGTCGGCGACTGGGGCTTCATGCTGGCGATGTTCCTCGGGTTCGAGGCTGTCGGCTCGGTCAGCTACGGCGCGCTGAACGGGGCAGCGGAGGAGGGCCTGCTCGCCACCTCGACGGCGACCGGCATCGCGCTGCTGTTGTTCGTCGGCGCCGTCGGCAAGTCGGCGCAGCTGCCCCTGTACCTCTGGCTCCCCGACGCGATGGAGGGCCCCACGCCGGTGTCGGCCCTGATCCATGCCGCCACGATGGTGACCGCCGGCGTGTTCTTGATGACCCGCATGAACCCGATGCTCGCGGCTGCCGCGCCCGAGGCGTCGACGATCATCGCCTGGGTGGGGGCGATCACTGCGCTGTTCGCCGCCACCATCGCGGTCGCGCAGACCGACATCAAGCGGGTGCTGGCGTACTCCACCGTGTCGCAGCTCGGCTACATGTTCCTCGCCGTCGGATCGGGCGCCTTCGTGGCTGCCATCTTCCACATGGTCACCCATGCCTTCTTCAAGGCGCTGATGTTCCTCGGGTCGGGCTCGGTGATCCACGGCATGCACGAGGAACAGGACATGCGGCGGATGGGCGCGCTCCGGAAGTTCATGCCGGTCACCGCGTTCACGTTCATCATCGGCTGGCTGGCGATCGCCGGCGTCCCACCGTTCGCCGGCTTCTGGTCGAAGGACGAGATCCTGCTGTTCACGCTCGCCGAGCGAGGCCCGGCGCTGTACATCATCGGCATCGTGACCGCCGTGCTCACGGCGTTCTACATGACCCGCCAGGTGATCATGGTCTTCTTCGGCGAGGCCAAGTGGACCAGCCACGCCAACGAGGACGAGGTCGCGGAGGGCGACGAGGAGCACGCCCAGACCGCGCACGGCGAGTTCAAGCCGCACGAGTCGCCGCCGATCATGCTCCTCCCGCTGGTCGTGCTGGCAGGCCTGTCGATCGTCGGCGGCGTCATCCAGCTGCCGTCGTTCGGGTTCATCCCGAAGGACTGGCGTCACAAGCTCGAGGACTGGCTGCACCCCGTGGTCGAGGCCGGTGAGGCCAAGATCACCGAGACGAGCGCCTACGACGCCAAGGAGCTCCTCGCGCTCCTCGCCGTCGCATGTGCGGTCGCCGGCATCGCGGCCGCCTACGCGATCTATGCCCGCAAGGTGCGCGAGCCGGTCGAACCGCAGATCCTCGCCGACGGCTGGAAGTACGACTCGACCGTCAGCGCGTTCATGGGCGGCCCGGGCCGCCGTGTGTTCGACGCAGTCGCATGGGTCGACCGGACCGTCGTCGACGGTGCGGTCAACGGGGTCGGCCGCCTCGTCAGCGGCACGGCCGGTGAGGTCCGCAAGGTGCAGAGCGGCAACGTCCGCAACTACGCCGGTGTGCTCGGCGTCGGCGTCGTGCTGCTGCTCGGCTGGTTCGTCATCGGCCGGGGGGTGTTGTGATGGTCGGCCTCACTCCTTCGCTCGGCTGGGCCCCGCTCTCTCCGTTCGGTCCGGACGTCACGCAGTTGGTGCGTGATGCGTGCGGACCGGACGGGCCAAGCCCGTCCTGGAGCGGGCACGGCTGCGGTGCGCACGGCCCCAGCGAGGTCGTCCGATGAACGCACTGCTTGCTGCTGATGCATCGGGGGCACTCGGCTTCCCGATCCTGTCGATGCTGATCATCGTGCCGGCGGCCGGCGCAGCGCTGATCACGCTGCTGTCCAAGCGGCGCCCCGAGTACATGAAGCTCGTCGCCGCGATCACGTCGGTCGCCACCGGGGCGATGAGCATCTGGCTGCTGGCCGAGTTCGACCGCGACGACAGCGGCCTCCAGTTCGTGTCGAACCACCCGTGGATCGAGGAGTGGGGGATCGGCTGGCACCTCGGCGTCGACGGCATCTCGCTGTTCCTGATCGTGCTGACCGGCGTGCTGTTCCCGCTGTCGATCCTCGGCATCGACCCGCACAACGCCGACCCGGCGCAGGACAAGCCGTACTTCGCCTGGCTGCTCCTGCTCGAGGCTGGCGTCATGGGTTCGTTCGTCAGCCTCGACCTGTTCCTGTTCTTCGTGTTCTTCGAGATCGTGCTCGTGCCGATGTACTTCCTGATCGGCGGCTGGGGCTACGAGGGTCGGGTCTACGCGGCGACCAAGTTCTTCCTGTACACGATGATCGGGTCCGCGTTCATGCTCGTCTCGATCATGGCGACCGTGTTCATCGCCAGCCGCAACGGCGTCGACGGCGTGACGTTCGACCTCGTCGAGATCGCCGAGAACGCCGAGTTCGCCGCCTCCACCGGCCGCTGGCTGTTCTTCGGGTTCGCGGTCGCGTTCGCCGTGAAGGTGCCGGTCTTCCCACTGCACACCTGGCTGCCCGACGCGCACACCCAGGCACCCACGGCGGGCTCGGTCGTGCTGGCCGGGGTGATGCTGAAGCTCGGCACGTACGGCTTCCTGCGCTTCGGCCTGTACCTCTTCCCCGAGGCCTCGATCTGGAGTCGCCACATCTGGCTGACGCTGGCGGTGATCGGCATCATCTACGGCGCCATCGCGGCGACGATGCAGCAGGACCTCAAACGCCTGGTCGCGTTCTCGTCGGTCGCCCACCTCGGGTTCATCATCCTCGGGACGTTCGCGTTCACGTCGCAGGCGATCACCGGCTCGGTGATGCAGATGGTCAACCACGGCGTCTCGACCGGCGCCCTGTTCCTCCTGGTCGGCATGGTCTACGAGCGGCGCAAGACCCGCGAGATCGCGGACCTCAAGGGCATCCAGACCGTGGCCCCGATCTTCGCCGCGGCGTTCACCGTGGTGATGCTCTCGTCGATCGGCGTCCCCGGGTTGAACGGCTTCGTCGGTGAGTACCTGATCCTGATCGGCGCCTTCCTCAGCGCGAGGTGGTACGTCGTGATCGCCGCCACCGGCGTGATCCTCGCCGCGTTGTACCTGCTCTGGGCCTACCAGCGCGTGTTCCACGGCGAGCCCGACGACGACAACAAGACCTTCGCCGAGCTGAAGCTCCGCGAGGCCGCGGTGCTGCTGCCGTTCATCGGGATCATCGTGTTCACCGGCGTGTACCCCAAGCCGATGCTCGAGCGGATCGAGCCCGCCGTCGAATCGCTGATCACCCACATCGAGGACAAGACCGACTACGAGTCGCCGCAGCCGGCCGAGATCGCCGTGGTCGACCACGGCGACGACGGGGGCGGTGAGTGATGTCGATCACGTCCGCACTCGTCGCGCAGGGCAGCACCTACGTGTCGCCCGACGTCGAGTGGTTCCACCTCAGCCCGATCATCGCCCTCGTCAGCGGAGCGCTCTTCCTGCTGGTCGTCGGTGCTCTCACACCACAGTGGCCACGTGGCCTCTACGCGTTCGTCACCGCGGTGACGGCCGGCGTCGCCGGCGGTCTCGCGATGTTCCTGTGGGACGACGTCACCGACCAGGGCGAGGGCACGCTGGTCGGCGGTGCGCTCGCCTTCGACACGTTCACCCAGTTCCTGACGATCACGGTGTGCGCTGCGACGCTGCTCGTGGCGCTCGTGTCCGACGACGAGCTGCGGGGCGGTGGCAAGGACGGCCCCGAGGTGTACGCGCTCTTCCTCGTGGCCGCGACGGGCGCCGTGGTGATGGGCGCCGCCAACGACCTGATCGTGCTGTTCCTCGGCCTCGAGACGCTCTCGCTGGCGCTCTACGTGCTCGCCGCCTCGGATCGAGAACGCACTGCGAGCCAGGAGTCGGGCATCAAGTACTTCGTGCTCGGCGGCTTCGCGTCGGCGTTCTTCCTGTACGGCATCGCGCTCATCTACGGCGGCACCCAGTCGACCAACATCGGCGAGATCATCACGTCGTTCCAGGGCAGCGTGCTCATCGAGGGCAACGACGCGCTCGTCCTGGCCGGCATCGCGCTGTTGATCGTCGGGCTCGGCTTCAAGGTTGCCGCCGTGCCCTTCCACGTGTGGACCCCCGACGTCTACGAGGGTGCCCCGACCAACGTCACGGCGTTCATGGCGTCGGTCGGCAAGGCCGGAGCGTTCGCCGCGATGCTGCGTGTGCTCGTCATCGCCTTGCCGTTCCACCGCGACGACTGGCGGCCGGCGATCTGGGCGCTGGCGCTGCTGTCGCTCGTGATCGGATCGGCGCTGGCGATCATCCAGACCGACGTCAAGCGGATGCTGGCCTACTCGTCGATCAGCCACGCCGGCTTCATCCTGGTCGGGGTCGAGGCGGCCGGCCACGATGCCGGCGAAGCGATCGTCGGCGACGGCATGCCGAGTGTGATGACCTACCTGCTGCTCTACTCGGTGCTCACGATCGGCTCGTTCGCCGTCGTCGCCCTGGTGGCCCGCAGCAACGGCGGCGACACGTCGATCGAGGCGTTCAAGGGGCTCGCCGGCCGGCGGCCCGTGATCGCGCTCTGCCTCACGGTCTTCCTGCTCGCACAGGCCGGCGTGCCCTTCACGTCCGGCTTCGTCGCCAAGTGGGGCGTCATCCAGGCCGCGGTCGAGGAGCAGAGCTACGCGATCGCGATCATCGCGATGGTCTCGGCGGTCATCGCCGCGTTCCTCTACCTTCGGATCATGGTCAACGTCTGGCTCGAGGCCGGCGATGAGGCCACGCAGCGCGAGCCGGTGCCGATCTCGACCGGCCTCGCCGTGCTCGCATCGGCGGCGTTCACGCTGTTCGTCGGCGTCTGGCCCGGCTGGCTCCTCGACGCGGCGGACACGGTCACCCAGTACGCGCGGTGAAGCAGCCGGCGATCCGGCTCGGTTCGATCGCGGCGTCCGTCGCGCTGGCGGCCTCGGCGTGCTCGTCCGATTCGGCCGCACATCCCGACGGCGGCATCGTCGTCACGTCGGGATCGACCGTCTCGGTCATCGCACCGGACGGGACACTCGTCGCCGAGCGAGACTTCGGGGGTGAGGTCGACGTCACCCGCGTGAGCCATGCGGCCGGCACGATGCTCGTCCACGTCGACGACCCCGCCGAGACGGTTGGCCGGGCCGTCGTCGTCGATGCGTGGCTGGAGGGTCCCGTCGACCTCGGGTCGTACGACAGCCCGAGCAGCTGGTTTCAGTGGAGGGGTCTCGCGTCCCCGACGACCGGTTGGTCGTTCCGGGTGGACGGCGACTTCCTGCTGTTCGACGCGGCCGACGGATCGGTGCACTCATCGCCGTCGCCGTCAGCGGGTCAACTCGGGCAGCAGACGGTTGACGGGTCCTGGCTGATCGGCAACCCGTTCGCCGTTCCTCCGCTCGTCGAGCGGTTCGACGCCGCCACCGGCCAGGTCAGCGAGCTGGACGTCGAGTGGTACACCTCGGAGTGGGCGAGCGCGGTCACCGGGCTGGATGCGTCGAGGCTCGGTTCACTGGTCGACGCCGGCGACCGGTTCGGTCTGACGGTCCAGCGACCCGAAGGCGGCTTCTCGATCGAGATCCGGAGCGACGCCGGCGGCGAGATCGTCACGGTGGACGACGACGGCGAGGAGGTCGCTCGCGTGCCGATCGGCCGAGTTCGACATCTCGGCGTTCGCGCTGCGATCTTCGAGCTCGATGACGGCGCGTACGCGTTCGTCGAGCCGACGACCGGTGACCGGCTGTTCACCTATCAGGGTGGCTTCTTCCAGCTCGCGGCACCGCTCGGCGATCGGCTGTTCGTGCTCGACTCCCAGGTGCTGATCGACATCGACCTCGGGCTCCAGCACGAGTTCGAGACGGTGCTCCCCGTCGATGTCTCACCGGGCGCCGATCAGCTCGTGCTCCACGACGTCGGCGGGGCGGACCGGGTGTTGATCGGCCCTTGTCGATGCTCCCCAGCGGGCCACGCCCGTCGCCGACGGCAGGCCCGAGGCGTGGCTGGACCTCGACGCGGTCGATCGCTGACCGCGCAGTCCGGCGGATCGAGCACGTGGCCGTGTCGGCGGGTCGTGACGAGGGTCACGCGATCTCCTCTTGCACCCTTACCCCCAGGGTCTTTACAGTGTCAACTTGACAGTGGCAAGCGAGCTGCCGTCCTGAACCACCGGGAGACACGATGAAGGCCGACAGCAGCCTGCGACCGAACCGATTCGAGCGATTGATCCGCCGGCCGGCGCCGTTCCTCGGCCTGCTCGCCGTCGTGACGGGCCTACTGGCGATCCCGCTCGTCGCGCTGGCCCCCGACGAGTCGGCATCGACCGAACCGAGCGGCCCGGTCTTCACCGCCCGCGACCGGGTGGACGACACGTTCGTCTCGACGTCGCACGGCGTCGGGTTCATCATCGAGGACGACGAGGGCGACATCCTCCGGGCCGAGCCGCTGCGCGAGCTCGCCGCCGCGTCCGAGCGGCTGCGCACCGACCCCGAGATCGGCCCGACGCTGCTGACCTACTTCGACACCGAGAGTCGCCAGGACATCACCGGGATCCTCACGATGGCCGACCTGATCGACGACGAGCTGTCCGGCGGGCTCGCTGCCGCCACCGACGCCGACGTCAAGGCGGCCGGTGCCGACCTGATCGAGCGGTTCGGCGAACGTTCGTCGATCCTCGCCATCTCCGCGGCGAGCACCCGGGCTCCGAACGGCGACTGGATCATCCCGGCGCTCAACCCCGCGGTCGTCAGCGACGACGAGGTGCTCGGGTTCGGCAACACGTCGATCACCCTCGGCGGCGACACCGACGTCGAGGAGTACGACCGTGACGTGCAGGAGATCCTGCGCACGGCCGAGGGCCTCTCCGTCTGGGGGATCGCCATCGACGTCAACCTGACCTCGCAGGAGCAGGGAGCGATCGCCGGACCCTTCATCGGCTTCACGATCCTCGCCGTGCTGGTCGTCATCGGGCTCACGTTCCGCAGCTACTGGGTGCTGGCAACCGTGTCGGCAGCGTTGATCGCGCTGATCGTGTGGCTCAAGGGCATCTCGAACCTGATCGGGCTCAAGGACGACCTGGTGCTGTCGCTGATCGTGCCGATCGCCATGATCTCGTTCGGCGTCGACTTCGCGTTCCATGCGCTCGGCCGCTACCGGGAAGAGCGCGCCGAGGGGCGTCGCGCCGAGCGGGCGTTCGTCGTCGGTGGGGCGGCGGTCTCGGGCGCGCTCGTGCTCGCACTCACCTCGGACGCCGCTGCGTTCCTGTCGAATGTCAGCGCCGGCATCGAGTCGATCATCCAGTTCGGTGTCGGCGCCGCGATCGCGTTGGCGGCCGCCTACCTGCTGCTCGGCATCGCGACGCCGCTCGCCGTGGCGGCGATCGAGGCCCGCGTCCCCGAGCCGAGGCCCGGACGGCGGGCGACGGCGCTCCGCCTCGCAGGCGGCCTCGGCGCCGGCATGATGGGAATGGCATCGGTGCTGCTCACGGTCTTCATCCTCCCGGCCGTCGGCGCCGTCGTCGCCGCACTCACGGTGTTCGTCACGGTCGTCGTGCCGTTCCTGGTCCAACGGCGCAAGGCGGGGGAGCGGGTCGGCGACGTTCCGGTCGTCGACACCCACGACCGGATGGCGAAGCCGATCGGCGCGACGGTCGGGCGCCTCGCCCGTCGACCGGGCGCGGTGATCGGATCTGCGGTCGTGCTCACCGGCGTCGCCGCCGTGTTCGCCGTGCAGGTGCCGGCGGCCTTCGACG
>NZ_JASJCS010000011.1 GCF_030065885.1 Ilumatobacter sp.
GTGCAGATGGCTGACGGTGGGGGAGCGGCCGACCACGTCGCTCGCGATCTCGAACGAGTCGTCCATCTGCACGTTCCCGGCGTGCTCGTCGCGGACGTGAAGTAGGCCTCGATGACCAACCGGTACCTGCGCACTGCCCAGCGGGCCGCCGGTCGCGCCGAGTCGCTCGTGCGCACGGCGGCGAAGCCGTTGCGCTCGTACGGGTTCCCGTACCGGGCGCCGACGGTGCCCAAGGGTGTCGACGTGCCGAGGGAGCCGTCGAAGCTCGGCGCAGGCTACGACACCGACTGGGCCCGGTCTCCGATGGCCCGGGCCGCCCGCGGCGCCATCACCGAGGGCCCGCTCCGCCTGCTGGTCGCCGGCACGGCTCGACCCGAGGTCGTCGGCCTCGATCGCCTCGACGATCTCACCCGCGTCGACGAGCCGGCACCTGTGATCTTCGCCCCCAACCACCACAGCCACCTCGACACGGTCCTGATGATCCGCGCGATCCCGATGTGCTGGCGCCGCGAGCTCGTCGTCGCAGCGGCCGCCGACTACTTCTTCGACCAGCGCTGGAAGGCGGTCGCCTCCGCGCTGTCGCTGAACGCGATCCCGATCGACCGCGAGGTGACGAGCCGGAGGTCGAGCGACATGTTCCGCGACCTGGTCGCCGACGGGCACAGCCTGCTGATCTACCCCGAGGGTGGCCGCTCACCCGACGGCTGGGGCCAGGAGTTCAAGGGCGGCGCGGCGTACCTGTCGTCACGCACCGGCGCCCCGATCGTGCCGGTCTTCATCGACGGCACCGGCGCGATCTTCGGCAAGGGCATGAAGCGGCCGAAGCCCGGCCGCACGAAGGTGCTCTTCGGGGCGCCGCTGGTGCAGCACGAGGACGAGAACACGCGCCGGTTCAACAGCCGCATCGAGGCAGCGGTCACCCGGTTGGGCGACGAGGCGCTGACCGACTACTGGATCGCCGCCCGCCGCGCCGCGGCCGGCACCAGCCCGAAGCTCACCGGACCGGACCACAACGGCTGGCGCCGCCAGTGGGAGCTCGGCGAACGTCGCAAGCTCGGTGCGGTCGGCCTCCGCAGACGTCAGAAGCGCCGCTGGCCCGACCTCGGCTGACTCCCGGATCGGCGTCGCCCGGCCGGCGTCTACCATTCGGCGATGCCCGACGTGTTCATCTCCTATTCGCGTCGCGACGCCGACTTCGTCGATGGGCTGCGCCGCACGCTCGAACAGCGCGACTACGAGACCTGGGTCGACGAAACCGACATCGCCCCGTCGGTCGATTGGCGTGAGGAGATCCACGACGGCATCGCCACCAGCGAGGCGCTGATCGTCGTCGTCAGCCCCGACTACGCCGCGTCCGAGGTCTGCGGCGAGGAGGTCGGCCGGGCCGAGGCGCTGGGCAAACGCATCGTGCCCGTCGTGTGCCGCGACACCGAACCCGCCTCGGTGTTGCCGGTCGTCGCGGCCCGCAACTGGATCTTCGCTCGCACGGACGACGAGATCGCCGCCGCCGTCGGGAAGATCGACGAGGCACTGAGCGTCGATCCCGACTGGGCCAAGGAGCACACCCGCTTGCTCGGGCGGGCGCTCGTCTGGGACCAGCGGAACCAGGACGCCAGCATCCTGCTGCGGGGCTCCGAGCTCGACGCCGCCGAGACGGCCGTCGCCGCCGAGCGCCCGATCGAGCAGCCGCAGGTGACCGAGCTGCAGCGGCGCTTCGTCCAGGCGAGCCGCACGGCGGCCACCAAGCGGAGCCGCCGGCTCGTCCTGGTCTCGGCAGCCGTCGCAGCCGTCTCGATCGCCCTCGCCGTGGTGGCAGTGCTCCAGACCTTCGAGGCCAACGAGCAACGCGACACCGCCCAGGCGCGCGAACGCCTCGCCGAATCGCGGTCGCTGGCGGCGCAGGCGATGCAGCTCGTCGAGTTCGAACCGGAGACGGCGGCGCTCCTCGCCGTCGAGGCGATGCGGCTCGAGGCGACCGCCGAGGCCCGCGACGCGCTGCTCACTGCGCTGGCGGCCAACCCGGCGGGCCTGGACGAGCTCGACATCGGCGAAGAGAGCGACCACAACCCGACGTCGTTCCTCGATCCGAGCGGACGCTACGAGGTGAGCGACGAGGGCAGCCTGATCACCGACACGACGACGGGCGACACGCAGCGGATGATCGAGCTCGACCCGGACGAGACGATCGTGGCGCTCCGCGACACCACGTTCGACCCGACCGGCACACGTGTGGTCTTCCACAACCTGCCGGCCGAGCGCTACGAGGTGTTCGACGTGAGCGACGGCCTCCCCGCCCGTGAGCTCCCCAGTCCGTCGGTGGAGGGCTTCGTGCTCGACGCCGCGTTCCGGGCCGACGGCCGGCTCGTGGCGCTCTGGACGACCGACGACCCCGACGCGGCGGGCGACGAGGACGACGAGGGCGACGACGAGCTCATCTCGGACCTCCGGCTCACGGTGTTCGACGACGACGCCCGTGAGCTGTTCTCGGCCCGCTTCAACGGTCGCATCCCTGAGGGCATCGACCTCCGCGACTCGTTCGTCGTGATGTCCGGCGACGAGGACCTCGGCGCGATCGTCACGATCGACGGCGAGGCGCAGCTGTTCTCGCCGTCGAGCGCTCGGTTCATCGGGCCGCTGCTGCCGAGCGACTGCACGCCCGACTGCACGGAGATCGAGATCATCGCCGGTGCGGCGGCGCTGGCATCGCTCGGCGGCGACGAGCTCGCGGTCACCGACCACACCTCGACCCGACGGACGTGGACGCTCGACGTCGACGACTGGATCGACGCCGCATGCGCGGCCGCCGACCGCGAGCTCACCGCGCAGGAGCGCGAGCGGTTCCTCTCCGACGTCAGCGCCGGCTCGTCGGCCTGCGCGCCGTAGCCGGCAGTCGGGAGCGGTCGGTCATTCGACGATGAGGGAGACATCCAGGTCGACCACGTCCGGCCGAGACTCGGATCCCTCGAAGTTCAAGACGATGACCGTCCACACGCCGGGCTCGAGCTCGTCGATGACGCACGACTCCTCGCTGCCTGGATCGGCACTGACGCACACCGCTCGAGCGGCGTCGGGCTCGCTCCCGGGCACATACACACCCGGCTCGTAGACGTACAGGTCGATGTCGGGCGACGTCGTCACGCCGACCGATACCTCGAGCTGGACGGCATTGTCGGGCACCTCGAGCTCGTAGACGTCGAACTCCTGCTCGCCGAGTCCGACCGAACCGAGGTCGCCGACCACGTCCTGGCCGCCGGCCTGCGACTGAGCGATCGTCGTGGCCGGCGGCGGGCTCGTGGCGGGCGCTGGGCTCGTGGTGGCGGGTGGCGGGCTCGTCGTGGCCGGCGGGCTCGTCGTGGCGGGGGTCGTCGGCTCGGGCGAAGCCGTCGGCTCGGGCGACCCCTCAGCTCCGGTGGTTCCCGCCCCCGATGTGGACAGCGGCTCGACCGACGAGCCCGTCGACGACAGGATCCGGCTGTAGTCGGCCAGCGGCCCCTCGCCGGGATGGTCACAGTGCCGGACGTAGGAGCCCCGGCCGTACAAGTCCCATTCGGCCTGGGTCATGTTGCGCCCTGCCAGCAGGCACGCCCGCGCGATCCACGCACCGGTGTCCAGGGTCCATGTGTGGACGAAGTCGTCCTCGCTCGCGACGGCCAAGGTCATCCCGTTCGGGCTCAATGCCATGTCACTGATGCCGTCGGTCGGCCCCCCGAACGACGTGATCAACCTGCGTTCGGCCACGTCCCAGTAGTTGACGACCACGTCGCGGTCGGCTGACACCAGCTGCTCGTCGTTCTCGATGAAGGCCAGCCCGGTCACGGCCTCGTTGTGGCCGATGAACGAGCCACCCGAGCGCTCGCCCGTCTCGAGGTCCCAGACATGGATCTTCCGGTCGCTGCCACCGGTGACGAGGAGCTTGCCGTCAGAGCTCGCCGCCATCGACACGACCTCCTCGCCGGCGAGCGCCCCAGCTTGGTCAGCCGTGCCGTGTCGCAGCGGCGGCTCGATGAGCCGGCCGGTCGCGACCTCGAACCGATGGGCCACCGGACCCCGCTCGTCGCGGCCGCCGATCCAGACGACCCGCTCCCCCGAGTGCAACGCCGACACGGGCTCGAAGCCGTCAGGAAGATCGGGACTCGCGAGTCGATCGCCTGTCTCGGCGTTCCAGATGGTGATCGCATCGGACGAACCGGTCAGCAGTCCGCGGCCGTTGTCGGAGAGCTCCACCACCACGACCTCGTCGCTGTGAGCCGTCTCGAGCGTCATCTCGTCGTCGCCGATCGACAGCGAGACGGTGCCGTCGGCCAGACCCACGGCGAGTCTGCCGGCGGCGGCGTCGATCGCAGTCACCGCGCCCGGCGGGATCTCCCTCACGAGCTGCCCGATGCCGCCGAGGACGCTCGTCACCAGGAGGTTCCCTTCGGTGTCCAGCGAGACGACGATGTCGTCGTCGAGGAAGGCGACCTCCGCGACGTCGATCAGGTGCTGCTCTCCCGACGACGGCACCGTGGCACCGAACACGAACTGGGGTTCGGCGCTCCACCAGATGACCTCACCTTCGAAGCTCCCCGAGGCGATCTGTCCGCCCGCACCGAAGGCCAGCGATCTGATCTCGTCGTTGTGGCCGAGCAGCCGGTCGACGAGCAGACCGCCGTCCTCGAAGACCTGCCACAGCAGCACCTCGCCGTTGGTGTGGGCCGACGCGAGAGTGAACGGCGCGGAGAAGCCCGCCGGATCGAAGACGAGGTCGATCGCAGGGGTCACCGGCGGCGGATCCATCCGCCCGACCTGGGTCTGCGTGGCGACGTCGAACACCCAGATCCCGCCATCGGCCTCGCCGGCGACGACCAGCGAGCCGTCGGGGCTGAAGGTCAAGCTCGCGACCTCCGAGACGAACCCTTCCAGGAACTCGAGCGGTGCGTCGCTCTGCGGGTTCCTGATGACGAGACCGCGGCGACCGTCGACGCTCTCGATCCAGGCGACGAGCGGCGGGTCGGCATCGCCGATCGTGGCCAGCGTGACCTGCGACGAGTCGCCACCGACGAGTGGAACGCGGTCGACCTCGGTCCCCTCCCCGTCCCGCACGACGACGTCGCCACCGACGAGCGCCGTCCCGCCCTCCTGCTCGACGACATCCCCGTCCGATTGGCCGGCGTAGAACGCCAGATCCGGACTCACCCAGAAGAGGCCCGGGTAGTCCGGTGCGGGGAGCGCAGCCAGTTCGGCGCCTGTCTCGGCATCCCAGAGCACGAACTCGCCATCCGACGCGACGGCGACGAGCACCGTCCGGTCGTCGAGTTCGAAGAACGACAGCCGATTGACCGCCCGCGGTGCCAGATCGAGGTCCAGGCCCTCACGCACGGACGCGGGGCTCAGCGGTTCACTCGGGTCGACGCTCCACATCACGATCTTGCCGGCCAGGTCACCGGTGGCGGCGAGCCGTCCCGTCGCGTCGAAGGCGACCGCTGTCACCGGCTGGTCGGGGTGCTCGTTGGTGCGTTCCTGGAAACGACTCGGGAATCCGAGAATGCCCAGCAGGCTGCCGCGCGCCTCACTGGTGTCGGCGACTCGGACGCTCTCGAGCGCCAGCAACGCCGACAGGTCGCGATCGGTCACCGCGTTCGTGAGGGCCTGACCGGCCATCGCCCGCGACTCCGCCCGCCGGGCCTCGGTCCGGGCCCGCTCGCGTTGGATGAGCGCGACGATCCCGGCCAGCGTGGCGGCGACCGTCAGGATGGCGAGACCGGTGATCGCCATCCTGCGCAGGCGCTTGGCTCGCCGGAACTGCACGAGGTCGGCACCGACGAGGTCCTCTTTCGAGATCGGCTGCGGCGGATTGCCCGTGTGCGGATGGATCGGTGCGGCGAGCGTCGCCACCCGATCCTTCCAGCGCCCGTCGGTGCGGATGTCGAGATCTTCCGCCTCCCGGAACTCGGTCATGTCGAGGAACAATGGCTCCTCGGGGAAGACGCCCCGCAGCCCGTCCCCGACGGCGGTGGACTCGGCGAAGTCGAAGTCGCCGGCAGCTTCGTTCCAGGAGATCGTCCCCTTGG
The DNA here is from genome assembly GCF_030065885.1 of Ilumatobacter sp. Taxonomy (GTDB): domain Bacteria; phylum Actinomycetota; class Acidimicrobiia; order Acidimicrobiales; family Ilumatobacteraceae; genus Ilumatobacter. The sequence continues at coordinate 6,051 of NZ_JASJCS010000011.1, forward strand.
TCAGCACGAGGCGGATCTGCTCCCACGACTTGCCCGACTTCCTCCAGTGCTCGACTTCCTCGCCCACCCACCGCGACCCGGCGCTCTCGGGCGAGGCGAGGATGACCAGGAACCGCGAGCGGTCGAGCTGATCCTGCAGGGAGTCCCGAAGTCCGGCGCTGGCCTCGAGCGAGGTCTGGTCGAGGAACACGTTCAGCGCGCGACGCCGGTTCCACTTCTTGCCGAGCTTCAGCATCCCCTCCTTCAGCTTCGGCGCGAACTGCTCGTCCGATGCGCGCGCGTAGGAGATGAAGGCGTCGTACTCGGTGGCCATCGATCCCCCTCACTCGGCGCCCGCCCGACCGATACTCGACCAGGCCGGACCGCTGCCGGCGCGGGTCCTGAAGCTAGACCTGGCGCGTCTGTCGATCAAGCGAAATGCGTCGGGCGACGTCGTCGGGCCCGGATCGCTCGGGGTGTCAGGCGCTCGAGCACGAGTCGATCCGGAACTGGACGCACTCGTCGGGGGTGAGCCGCCGGTCGGCGAGGCGTTGCTCGAGCTCGTCGATCAGCCCGGCGAGACTCCACGCCGACCACAGCTTGGCACCGCCCCCGGAACCGCCCGTCACGATGCGGGTTCCGCCGGGGCTGAACGCCGCCGTGAACACCCTGCCACCGTGCTCGAGGACGGCGAGCGGCGTGCCGTCCAGTGCCCACACCCTGGCCGTACCGTCGCCGCTGGCCGTGACCACTCGAGTCCCGTCGCGGCTGAAGCCGGCTGCGAACACGATCTCACCATGGCCGTTGAGCGCAGCGAGTGGCGCCCCGTCGGCGGTCCACAACCTGGCCGCGCCGTCCCAGCTGGCGGTGAGGATGCTGTCGCCATCGGGACTGAACACCGCCGATGACACGGGAGAGGCGTGTGACATCGTCGCAAGCGGCTCGCCGCTGTCGGACCACAACTTGGCGGTGCCGTCCGAGCTCGCCGTCACGATCCGGGTGCCGTTGGGATCGAACGCGGCGGTGAAGACCTGGTCGCCGTGATCGAGCGTCGCGAGGAGTGCACCACCCGCGTCCCAGATCTTGGCGGTGCGGTCCTGACTCGCCGTGACGATCAGGGTCCCGTCCGGGCTGAACTCCGCCGAGAACAGTTGCTCGCCGTGGCCGGTCAGGCTCGCCACGAGCGATCCGGTGAGATCCCACACCTTGGCGGTCGGTTCCTCACCGGTGGTGACGATGCGGCGTCCTTCGGCATCGAAGACGGCGGAGAACACGCGACCGCCGTGGTCGAACGTGACCAGCTCTGTGCCGTCGGGAGCCCAGAGCTTGGCCGTGCCGTCGTCGCTGGCCGTGACGATCCGCGTTCCCTCGGGATCGAACACCGCCGATGACACCGCGTCATCGTGCTCGAGCGTGGCCAGCAACGCGCCCGAGGCGTTGCGAACCCAGGCACTGCCGAAGCCGGCGGTCAGGATGCGGGTTCCGTCCGGGCTGAACGTCGCCGACTCGGAGTGGGCGTCGCCCAACGTGGCGAGTGGCGCGGCGCTCGCGTCCCACAGCTTGGCCGTGCCGTCGAAGCCGGCGGTCAGGATGCGTGTCGCATCGGGGCTGAAGATCGCCGACGCCATGAAGTCGTCACCATGGTTCAGCGTGGTCAACGGCGTGCTGTCGTCGAGGCCCCACAGCTTGACCGTGCCATCGGAGCCGGCGGTCATGATGCGAGTCGCCTCCGTCAGCGCGCCCGCGCGGTCGGACGAGAAGACGGCCGACGTCAGCCGATCGCCGTGGTTGAGGATGGTGCGCGGCGGGTCGTCCGGGAACTCCGACGACAACACGCTCGCCGTGCCGTCGATGTTGGCGACCAGGAGGAGCGATCCGTCGGGACTGAACGCCACGGACATCACGGAGCTGCCGTGGTCGTAGGTCGCCAGCAGGGTGCCATCGAGATCCCACACCTTGGTCGATTCGTCGACGACTGCCTGATCGCGCTCACCCGTCGTCGCGATCCGAGTGCCGTCGGGACTGAACACGGTGGTGCTGACTCGGCCTCCGTGATCGAGGGTCGCGAGCAACCTGCCCGTGTCGGGTTCCCACACCTTGGCGGTCGTGCCGCTGGTCACGACGCGGGACCCGTCCGGACTGAAGACCGCCGATATCAGCGAGCCGCTGCCGTGGTCGAGCGCCGCGAGCGGCGAACCGCCGTCGATGTCCCACACCTGTGCGATGCCGTCGAAGCCCGATGTCAGGACGCGAGCTCCATCCGGGTCGAAGACGGCAGATTCCACATCGGCTCCGTCGTCGAAGGTGGTCAACAGCGCCCCATCGAGATCCCGGAGCTCGACCGAACGACCGGCGATCAGGATGCGGGAGCCATCCGGACTGAACACCGCCGACCCGACGGCGACCTCGTCGTCGATCGTCGTCAGGAGCTTGCCGTCGACGTCCCACAACCTGGTCGAGTAGACGCCGTCACGTGTCTCGCCGGCGCCGGGGAAGTCGTTGCTCACCGTCAGGATGAGGGTGCCGTCGGGACTGAAGGCAGTCGAGTGCATGAGTCCGGGATGGCTGAGCGTGGCCCGCCACGGCGACGATGCCACCCGGTACAACGCCGCTTCGGCACTGGTCGTCACCAGCGGATCCACCGCCGGTTCGTCGGCTTCCGCCAATCGACCGGCGGCAGCGGGCGGCACGCCCGACGTCGATCTGACCGATTCGATCGCCAGGAGGGCGGCCAGGTCGGGCCGTGCGTCGAGGAGGCGTGCCGACTCGCCTGCCAAACGAACAGAATCGGCGATCGCGAGCTGTGTGTCGACCTCGGTCTGCGCCACTTCCACGGCCGCCTGCGCAGCGTCGCGCTCGTCGACCGCTGCGTCGCGATCGGCCTGCGCTTGGTCCCGCTCCGACTGGGTCGACGTGAGATCGGCTTCGACTGCAGCGAGGTTGGACTCGGCCGCGGTCAGGTTTGCCTCGGCGTCGTCGAGCCGAGCCTCCGCCGCCCGAAGACTCGCCTCGGCCACCCCGCGGGCGTTCTGGGCGACGTCGCGCTCGGCGACGGCGGTGTCGCGATCCGAGAGCGCGGCATCCCGGGCGCCCACCGCGGCATCCCGTGCGGCGGTTGCGGCGTCGCGCGCCGCTGCGGCTGCGTCGCGTTCTTCGACGGCGGCGTCACGATTGGCCACGGCGGCGTCGCGCTCCGCCGCAGCTGCATCCCGATCGGCCTGGGCCTGGTCTCGCTCGTCGACCGTCGCGTCCAGGTCGGATCGCACGAGCGCCAGGTTGGACTCGGCCGCGGCGAGATTTGTGTCGGCGGCCGCGAGTCGGGTCTCGGCCTCGGACAGGTTGGCTTGAGCTACCCCGAGGGCGTCTTCTGCGGCGGCGAGCTGCACGTCGAGGTCGTCGAGACGGGTCTCGGCGGCGGCGACGGCGGATTCGGCCGAGCGCTGGGCCGATCGAGCGCTCAACCAGCCGGGCACCGCGATCGCGATCGCACCGAGCAGGATCAGCGCCCCGAGCGCGATCGAACCCGTGAGGATGCGGGCGCGGGTCTGCATCGCCACGACGGCACCGATCAGCTCGTCCTTGCTCTGTCCCTTGATCGCAGCAGCGATCGTCGCGACGTCGTCTCGGAATCGCTCGTTCTTCAGCGTGAGGTCGGCGGCACCAGCGGCCCAACGCATGTCGACCGCGAGCGGCTCGTCGAACTGGTTCCGCAATGACGGCGGGACGTCCTCGCCGTCCCATGCGAACGCGGTCAGCTTGGCCGGCGTGTCGCGCCCCTCGTCACCTCGCCAGCGTTCGATGACGAACGTGATGTGCTCGCGACCCTTGGAGGTGAGGAAGTGCTCGATCTCGCGGTCGACCCACGGCGAGGCCGCCGACGTCGGCGACAGCAACACCACCAGGTGAGCCGAGTCGTCGAGCGCCCCGGTGATCTTCTCACCGAGATCATGGCCCGCACCGAAGCTGGTCGAGTCACGGAAGACCCGGATGAAGGGACGGCGCCGGTACCACGGCTTGGAGAAGCGCTGCAGCGCGTCCTGCAACGCATGCGCCAGTTCTGCACTCTCGTGGCTGTAGGAGACAAAGGCGTCGTACGGCATCCGGCCTCCGGACTTCGACCCGTGGACAGTACACCGTCCGAGCAAGGGCCCGAGACGGAATCCCTCGAGCCGGCGGGTCCACGAGGTGGACGCGGTCCACGCTCCGATCAGCCCTGACCGACGTGGATGGTCGGCGCGAACGGCGCGCTCGGTGAACGACGGCGACTCGCGACGCACCGGTCATGCGCGCCACACAGCCGAGGTGGAGGGAGCGTCGGTCCGACCGGGGCGCCGACCGGCCGTGCTCAGCCGGAGGGGCAGGGGATGGTGATCGGGGTGCCGACGACGAAGTTCTGGTAGCCGGGGGTGTTGACGTTGGCGGCGTCCATCTCCTGGAACGTGATGCCGAACCGCTCGGCGACACCGATGCGGGTGTTGTCGCCGTCGGCGATCACGTACGTGGTCGGGCACTCGCCATCCGCCGTCTCGTCGCCCGTGGCGGTGTCGGTGCCCGTGCCGGTGTCGGTGCCTGCGTCGGTTGCAGCGGCGGAGCCCGGGGCGGCTGCGCCCGGCGGGATGTTGACGATGTCGCCGACGAAGAGCGGGTGCTGCACGCCTTCGGGCCACGAGTTGAAGTTGGCGAGCACCTCGGGATCGACGTCGAACGTGTCGGCGATCTTGAACACCGAGTCGCCGGACTGCACCGTGTACGACTGTGCGTCGGGGTTGCGGCCGCCCTCGAGGCTCTCCGGCACCGTGGTCGTCGTCGTGGTGGTCGCCGGCTGGATGGTCACGTAGCTCGACCCCTGGAGGTTGGCGAGCGTCGTGCGAGAACCCGTCGCCTCGGAACCGCAGCCCGTGACGAGCAGCAGCGGGAGCGCCCCGAAGGCGATCGCAGCGAACGCACGCGGCGTGATCCTCATGTGCACCAGCGTAGGGCGTCCGGACCCACGGACGGTGGCACGCAGGCCGCCCGCGGTGACGCGACGGCCGGGCGGACGACGCGCCCGCCCTCCCGAGCGTCGCTCACATCAACGGGCGTGCCGTCGGCGCGATCGGCTCGGGCAGCTTCGTCTCGCCCATCAGGTACCGGTCGACGCCGGCCGCCGCCGAGCGGCCCTCGGCGATCGCCCAGACGATGAGGCTCTGGCCGCGACCCATGTCGCCGGCCACGAACACGCCGGGCACGCTCGACATGTAGTCGTCGTCGCGGGCGACGTTGCCGCGCTCGTCGAGGTCACAGCCGAGCGTGTCGAGCCACGAGCCCTTCTCCGGACCGACGAACCCGAGCGCGAGGAAGACGTAGTCGGCGGGCAGCTCGCGATCGGTGCCCTCGACCTTGACGAACTTGCCGTCGATGCGCTCGACCTCGTGGATCGCGAGTGCCCGCACGTTGCCGGCGCCGTCGTCGATGAACCGCTCGGTGTTGACCGAGTAGATCCGCTCACCGCCCTCCTCGTGGGCCGACGTGACCTTGTAGGTGAACGCGAACTGCGGCCACGGGTTGCCCTCGGCGCGCTCCTCGGGTGGCTTCGGCATGATCTCGAGCTGCGTCACCGAGGCGGCGCCCTGTCGGTGCGCCGTACCGAGGCAGTCGGCGCCGGTGTCGCCGCCGCCGATGATCACGACGTGTTTGCCGTTCACGTCGATCGGCGACTGCTCGATGTCACCCAGCTGCACCCGGTTCGACAGCGGCAGGTACTCCATCGCCTGATGGATGTTGGCGAGCTCGCGGCCCGGCACGGGCAGGTCGCGCCAGGCCGTCGCTCCGCACGCCAGCACGATCGCGTCGTACGACGCCTGCAGCACGGCGATGTCGACGTTGCCGCCGACCACCGCATTGGTGCGGAACTCGGTGCCCTCGGCCTCCATCTGCTCGAGGCGGCGGTCGATGTGGCGCTTCTCCATCTTGAACTCGGGGATGCCGTACCGCAGCAGCCCGCCGATGCGGTCGGCGCGCTCGAGCACCACGGTGTCGTGGCCGGCGCGCGTCAGCTGCTGCGCGGCGGCGAGGCCGGCCGGCCCCGATCCGATCACGGCGACCCGCTTGCCGGTGCGGACGCTCGGCACCTGCGGGACGACCCAGCCCTCCTCGAACGCCTTGTCGATGATCTCGACCTCGACCTGCTTGATCGTCACCGGCGGCTGGTTGATGCCGAGCACGCACGCCGACTCGCACGGCGCCGGGCAGAGACGCCCGGTGAACTCGGGGAAGTTGTTCGTCGCGTGCAGTCGGTCGATCGCGTCCTGCCAGTGGTTGCGGTACACGAGGTCGTTCCAGTCGGGGATCAGGTTGCCGAGCGGGCAGCCGTTGTTGCAGAACGGGATGCCGCAGTCCATGCAGCGGCCGGCCTGCGTCTGCAGCTTGTCCTCGGGGAAGTCCTCGTAGACCTCCTTCCAGTCCCTGAGCCGCACCGGCACCGGCCGGTACTTCGGCACCTCCCGATCCCACTGCAGAAACCCGGTCGTCTCACCCACGGGCGGCCTCCATCACTCGGTCGACGGTCTCGGACTCGGAGAGGCCCGCTGCTTCGGATTCGGCCATGACCGTCAGGACCCGCTTGTAGTCGACGGGCATCACCTTGCGGAACCGGCTGACGTCGACGCTCCACGAGGCGAGCATCCCCTTGGCGACCGCCGAGTCGGTGTAGGTGTGGTGGGCCTCGATCGTGGACCGCAGGAACTCGCGATCCTCGTCGTCGAGCTGCTCGACCTCGACCATCTCGTAGTTGACCTTGCGGTCGAAGTCTCCGCCGGGGTCGTAGACGTAGGCGATGCCACCCGACATGCCGGCACCGAAGTTGCGGCCCGTCGGGCCGAGCACGACCACGCGCCCGCCGGTCATGTACTCGCAGCCGTGGTCGCCGACGCCCTCGACGACGGCGGTGACGCCCGAGTTGCGGACGCAGAACCGTTCGCCCACGATCCCGCGCAGGTAGATCTCGCCGGCCGTCGCGCCGTAGGCGATCACGTTGCCGGCGATGATCTGGTCCTCGGCGACGAACGGCGAGGCGGCAGGAGGCCGAACGATGAGGCGGCCACCCGACAGGCCCTTGCCGAGGTAGTCGTTCGCGTCGCCGTTCAGCCGCATCGTGATGCCGGACGGTACGAACGCGCCGAAGCTCTGACCGGCCGACCCGTCGAACTCGATGTTGATCGTGCCGTCGGGCAATCCGGCGCCGCGGTGGGCCTTGGTGACCTCGTGGCCGAGCAACGTGCCGACGGTGCGGTTGACGTTGCGGATCGGCAGCGCGATGTCGACGCGCTCACCGTTGGTGATCGCGGGCTGCGCGAGGCGGATCAGCTCTTGGTCGAGCGCCTCGTCGAGACCGTGATCCTGGTCGGCCGTGCAGTGGAACGCCTGGTCGTACGGATTGTCGACGACCTCGAGGATCGGGCTGATGTCGAGCCCGTGCGCCTTCCAGTGGTCGACGGCCGGCTTGACGTCGAGCGCCTCGACGTGGCCGATCATCTCGTCCATCGTGCGGAAGCCGAGCTCGGCCATGTACTCGCGGATCTCCTCGGCGACGTACTCGAAGAAGTTGACGACGAATTCCGGCGCACCGTTGAAACGCTTGCGCAGCTCGGGGTTCTGGGTGGCGACGCCCACCGGACAGGTGTCGAGGTGGCAGACCCGCATCATCACGCAGCCGGAGACGACGAGCGGTGCGGTGGCGAAGCCGTACTCCTCGGCACCGAGCAGCGCCGCGATGACCACGTCGCGGCCGGTCTTGAGCTGGCCGTCGGTCTGCACGACGATGCGGTCGCGCAGCCCGTTCAGTAGCAGCGTCTGCTGCGTCTCGGCGAGGCCGAGCTCCCAGGGGCCACCGGCGTGCTTCAGCGACGTGAGCGGCGACGCCCCGGTGCCGCCGTCGTGGCCGGAGATCAGCACCACGTCGGCCTTCGCCTTCGAGACGCCGGCGGCGACGGTGCCGACGCCCATCTGGGCGACGAGCTTGACGTGGACGCGCGCTTCGGGGTTGGCGTTCTTGAGATCGTGGATCAGCTGCTTGATGTCCTCGATCGAGTAGATGTCGTGGTGCGGCGGCGGGCTGATCAGGCCCACGCCGGGCGTCGAGTGCCGCGTCTTCGCGATCCACGGGTAGACCTTGCCGCCGGGCAGCTGGCCACCCTCACCGGGCTTGGCGCCCTGCGCCATCTTGATCTGGATGTCGTCGGAGTTCGTGAGGTATTCGGCGGTCACGCCGAAACGGCCCGACGCGACCTGCTTGATCGACGAGCGCCGGGTCGGGTCGTAGAGCCGGTCGGGGTCCTCACCGCCTTCGCCGGTGTTCGACTTGGCACCGAGCTGGTTCATCGCCTTCGCCAGCGTCTCGTGCGCTTCGGCCGAGATCGAGCCGTACGACATCGCGCCGGTCGAGAAGCGCTTGACGATCTCGCTGACCGGTTCGACCTCCTCGATCGGGACCGGGCCGCGCCCGACCGTGGCCGGGTCCTTGAACTGGAAGAGCCCGCGCAGGGTCGCCAGGTTCCTGGACTGGTCGTCGACCCGTTCGGAGTACTCCTTGAAGACGTCGTAGCGACCGGCGCGGGTGGCGTGCTGCAGCTTGAAGACGGTCTCGGGGTTGAACAGGTGGTACTCGCCCTCGCGCCGCCACTGGTACTCGCCACCGAGCTCGAGCTTGCGGTGGGCACGTCCTTCGGGCCGGGCGGGATTGGCGACCGAGTGCCGCATCTTGATCGCCGCCGCGAGCTCGTCGAGGCCGACGCCGCCGAGCCGGCTCACCGTGCCGGTGAAGTACTTGTCGACGAGCTCGTCGCCGAGGCCGATCGCCTCGAAGATCTGGGCGCCGGTGTACGAGGCGACCGTCGAGATGCCGATCTTCGACATCACCTTCAGCACACCCTTGCCACACGCCTTGATGTAGCTCTTGATCGCCTGCTGCGGGTCGAGGCCGCGCATGCCGTGCAGGCCCTCGGAGATCAGATCCTCGATCGACTCGAACGCGAGGTACGGGTTGATCGCGCCGGCGCCGTACCCGATCAGCAGTGCCATGTGGTGCACCTCGCGGGCGTCGCCGCACTCGACGACCAGGCCGACCTTCGTGCGCTGCTTGGTGCGCACGAGATGGTGGTGCACCGCCGACGTCAGCAAGAGCGACGGGATCGGCGCGTCGACCGAGTCCGCGTTGCGGTCCGACAGCACGATCACCCGGGCGCCCTGCTCGATCGCCGTCGACACCTCCCGGAAGATCGCGTCGAGCGCCCGCGCGAGCGCGTCGCCGCCGCCGTCGACCCGGTACAGGCCGCGCACCACCCAGGCGGTCAGGCCGGGGAACTGACCGTCGTCGTTGGCGTGGATGATCTTGGCGAGCTCGTCGTTGTCGATGATCGGGAACGGCAGCGCGAGCTGGCGGCAGCTCTCGGGGCCCGGCGCGAGCAGGTTGGCCTCGGGCCCGATCGTCGACGCGACCGCCGTCACGACCTCCTCGCGGATGGCGTCGAGCGGCGGGTTCGTGACCTGCGCGAAGAGCTGCGCGAAGTAGTCGAACAGCAGCCGCGGCCGCTCGGACAGCACGGCGATCGGCGTGTCGGTGCCCATCGACCCGATCGGCTCCTTGCCGTCGCGGGCCATCGGGGCGACGATGATCTTCAGCTCTTCATGGGTGTAGCCGAACATCTGCTGGCGTCGCAGCACGCTGTCGTGGCTGAACACGACGTGCTCGCGCTCGGGCAGGTCGTCGAGCTCGACGATGCCCTGCTCGACCCACTCGCCGTAGGGGTGCTCGGCGGCGAGCTGCTTCTTGATCTCCTCGTCGTCGACGATGCGACCCTCGCGGGTGTCGATCAGGAACATCTTGCCGGGCTGCAGGCGGCCCTTGCTGACGACCTTCGCCGGCTCGACCTCGATCACGCCGACCTCGGACGCCATGATCACCAGGTCGTCGTCGGTGACCCAGTACCGGCTCGGACGGAGACCGTTGCGGTCGAGCACCGCGCCGATCACCTCGCCGTCGGTGAACGTCACACTCGCCGGGCCGTCCCACGGCTCCATCACGCTGGCGTGGAAGCGGTAGAACGCGCGACGGTCGTCGTCCATCTCGTCGGCGTTCTCCCACGCTTCGGGGATCATCATCAGCACGGCGTGGTGCAGGGGTCGGCCGCCGAGGTGGAGCAGCTCGAGGGCCTCGTCGAACCGAGCCGTGTCGGATGCACCCGGCGTACAGATCGGGAAGGCGCGTTCGAGGTTGTCGAGGTGCGGGCTCTCGGCCATGGCCTCGCGAGCCCGCATCCAGTTCTGGTTGCCCTGCACCGTGTTGATCTCGCCGTTGTGGGCGACGTACCGGTACGGGTGCGCCAGCGGCCACGACGGGAACGTGTTGGTCGAGAAGCGCGAGTGCACGAGCAGCAGCGCACTCTCGATCCGCTCGTCGGTGAGGTCGAGGAAGAACGCACTCAGCTGCGGCGTCGTGAGCATGCCCTTGTAGACCATCGTGCGCGCCGACAGCGACGCGAAGTACGAGTCGAGCTCGCCGGTGAGCTCGTGTTCGGTGCGCTTGCGGGCGACGAACGTGCGCCGGTCGAGCGCCAGCCCCGACTCGCCGTTGGGCGAGCTGACGAACAGCTGGCGGAAGCTGGGCATCGCCGCCCGCGACGTCTTGCCGAGGCAGCTCGGGTCGATCGGCACGTCGCGCCAACCGAGGACGGTCAGGCCCTCCTCCGCCATGATCGCATCGATCTGCCCCTGCGCCTTCTCGCGGACCGGGTCCTCGGCGGGGAGGAACACGATGCCGGCGGCGTACGAACCCGCGGCGGGGAGCTCGAACTCGACAGTGGCGCGCAGCAGCCGGTCGGGCACCTGGATCAGGATCCCGGCGCCGTCGCCGGTGTCGGGCTCGGCGCCGGTGGCACCGCGGTGCTCGAGATTGGTGAGGGCGCGCAGACCGGTCTGCACCAGTTGGTTCGAGCGTTCACCCTTCATGTGCGCCACGAAGGACACACCGCAGGAGTCGTGTTCGAAACGCGGGTCGTAGAGACCCGTCGCGCGGGGATTGGTCGGCATCGGTACTTCCCAAACTGAGGGGTTCTGGCTGGAAGTCCGGGACGACGTTGGCCCGAAGAAACGCCATGTTACGCGATGGCGCGAACGAACGGAAACCCCATCGTCAACACGAATCGGCCTCTCGCTGCGGGCGATGACCGGCGACCGCACGCCGCCGGCGAAGCTGCCAGGGAGCGCAGCCGGTTGGCGACGCGCCCACGCACGAACCGTTCGGCGGAGCTCTGCCCGAAGGGGTGATCCCGTCGGCCGTACGCTCGTCGGCATGCTGCAACGTCCGCCGCCTCGGCGACGGCCGGCCGACCGGCGCGCGGACGTTCAGCGGGCCCCCGACGGCGCGGGCGCACGTGGCCGTTCGATGCAGCAGACGATCGGGAACCAGGCCACCGCGCACCTGCTGCAACGCGTTCCCGGTGACCAGGAGCCCGACGCAGGCGCAACGCCCGAGGCGACGGCGGGTGGCGGCGTCGAGGCGCCCGTGCGCTCGCCCGGCGCGAGGTTCCCACTGCACGGCACCGTTGGCCCCGACGGTGAGAACCACCCCGACGACGTCGCCGCGGTGCGGGCCCGGCTCGACGAGCTCGGCTTCGACGCGGGCGCGTGGCTGGGGCACGAGCCCGGCTACTTCGACCCCGATCTCGGCGCGGCGATCCTGGCGTTCCAGCGCGCCGAGGTCCGCGCGATGCGCCACGACGGCATCGTCACCCCGGGCGGCAGGACGCACAGCGCGCTCGCGATCGGCCGGCAGCCCGGCGCGGGCGAGCTCGACGAGGATCTCGATGCCACGGTCGACGCCAGCACGCATCCGGCGGTCGTCCACCTCCGCTCGCGGATCGCCGAGGCCGAACGGCTCCAGGCCGAGTGCGCGACGCGGTACAGCCAGGAGCAGGGCGAGGCCCGCGACCGGCTCGTGCAGGTGATCGGCGAGATCCGGGGGGAGATCGACGCACTGGCCGATTCGGATCTGCCGGCAGATCAGTTCGAATCGGTGGCGGCCTGGGGCCATCGGCGGCTCAACCGGGCGTCGCCGTACTACCTGCAGTCGACGAACGCCGACTTCCTCGACGAGCCCGGGTCGGGGACCCGGACCTGCAACCTCACGTGCCTCGCGATGTGTCTGGAGGCGCTCGGGGTCAGCGCCGCCGACTACTCCGGCGACCGCGAGGTGCTGCGCGAGATCCGGGGGCACGGCGGCAACGCCGCCGGCGACTACGACTACGAGTTGGCCTTCGACCGCGCCAAGGACGTCGTCGGCGACGACGACATCGACGGGCTGCGGTTGCCCGACTTCCTGCAGCTCGTCTTCGTCGGACGCCTCATGGGACAGGGCATGGACCTCATGGCCGCCGCGAGGAAGGGCTACGACGACATCCTCGACCTCGGCACGCTCGCCACGGTGGCGCGCCTCTTCGGTGTGTCCGCCTACGCGCGACCGGTGGGGCTCGGGTCGCGTGACGCCGACCTCCGCCAGCGCCACGTCGACGTGTTCGGTGGGCTCCTCGATCAGGGCAAGCAGGTGATCGCCGGCGTCGGCGGCCACTTCGTGAAGATCGAGAACATCGAGGACGACGGGCTGGTCATCAACGATCCGGCGACCAGCCGCCGCAGCGACGAGAAGATCCCGTGGCCCGACACCGCCGGCTTCGTCAAGTCGATCATGGTCGTCGGCTGACGGCCATCTCACCGACCGACCGCGTCGCGCCGGCGAGGTGGGCCGAGCCCGCGGGGCTCGCAGCGTCGAAGCAACGGCGCCGGGGTGCCGTGGCGGAGACGGCGAACTCGGCCAGGCGACGCCGATCCCGGCTGTGTCCTACGTGAACTCGGGCGCTCGCTTCTCCATGTTGGCGGCGATCGCCTCGACCTGGTTCGGCTGCCCGATCAGCCCGCCGATCACACGGCGCTCCTCGGCGAACTGCTCGGCCGCGCCGTCGGTGAACAGCCGGTTGAAGAGGTGCTTTGCACCGCGCACGCCCTCGGGATTGCGGGCGGCGATCTCGGAGGCGAGCGCCATCGCATCGTCGTGGGGCGTCTCGCTCAGCCGGGTGACGAGGCCGAGCTCGTGGGCCTCGCGCCCGTCGATCATCCGCGCCGTGTAGGTGAGCTCGCGGGCGATGTCGCTGCGGACGAGGCGCGACAGCATCAGCGTGCCCGTCATGTCGGGTGTGATGCCCCAGTGCAGCTCGCGCACCGACCACTTCGTGTCGGGATGGGCGACTCGGATGTCGGCACCGAGGGCGATCTGCAGGCCACCGCCGAGCGCGTGACCGTGGACGGCGGCGATCACCGGCACCTCGAGCTCTTGCCAGACCCAGCAGATCTGCTGACCGAGATGGGTGATGCGGCCGTCGGGGAGGTCACCGGGGTTGCCGCGCTCGTCGGACCTGCCTGCACCGCCACCGGCCATGTCGCCGAAGATCGAGAAGTCGAGGCCAGCGCAGAACGACTCGCCCTCACCGCACAGGACCACGACGCGGACACCGTCGGCCGCCTTGAGCTGCTCGCCGGCGTCGGCGATCGCCGCGAACTGCTCGCGGTCCAGTGCGTTGCGCTTGTCGGGACGATTGAAGCGCACCTCGGCGATGCCGTCGGAGATGGTGACGATGACACGATCGGACATCTGCCGATTGTCGCAGGTGGCGTGCCGGCGACTCCTGCCGAGGCGGGCCGACGGATGGCGACGGTTCCCGCACGGCAGGTCTGGCGGTCCCGAAGCTGGGGGCCCACCGGCCCTATGTCCGGATGAACGCCGGCCGCAGAATGGGGTTGATCCGCGTCAGGAGGCCCCCCATGCGCCCGCACTTCCTCACCGCTCTGTTCGCCCCGACGTCGGTAGCGATGTTCGGCGCCAGCGACGCAGCGGACTCGGTCGGCCAGGTCGTGTTCCACAACCTGCTCGAGGGCGGCTTCGACGGCGACATCTACGCGATCAACCCGAACCGCGACGAGGTGCAGGGCCAGCGGGCCTACCCCGATCTCGACGCGATCGGGCAGCCGATCGACCTCGCGATCGTGGCCACGCCCGCCGCCACCGTCCCGGCGATCGTCGAGCAGTGCGGCGCGCACGGCGTCAGGGCCATGATCGTGCTGTCGGCGGGCTTCCGCGAGGTCGGCGACGCCGGACGGGCGCTCGAGGAGGCCGTGCGTGACGCCGCCCGCTCGCACGGCATCCGGTTCCTCGGACCGAACTGCCTCGGTCTGATCCGGCCGAGCATCGGACTCAACGCGACGTTCGGCAACAACGTCGCCGCCGAGGGCCGCATCGCGCTCGTCTCGCAGTCGGGGGCGCTCTGCACGTCGATCCTCGACTGGGCCGAGCAGCGCGACGTCGGCTTCTCGGCGGTGGTGTCGACGGGCATCGCGGCGGATCTCGACTTCGGCGACGTGCTGGACTACCTGGCCGCCGACCCGAAGACCGACAGCATCATCCTCTACATCGAGGGCCTGCAGGACTCGCGACGGTTCATGAGCGGGCTCCGAGCGGCTGCGCGCATCAAGCCTGTGGTGGCGATCAAGGCGGGCCGCCACTCCGAGGGAGCGGCGGCGTCGATGTCCCACACCGGGGCGATCGTCGGCGGCGACGAGGCGTTCAACGCCGCCCTCGCCCGATCCGGCGTGGTCCGGGTCGAGACGATCAGCCAGGTGTTCGCGGCGGCCGGCACGCTGTCGTCGCGGTACCGCTCGAGCGGTGAGCGGCTGGCGATCGTCACCAACGCCGGGGGCCCTGCCGTCCTCGCCGCCGACCACGTCCCCGAGGTCGGGCTCCGCCTCGCCGAGCTCGGCGACGACTCGGTCGCCGCCCTCGACCGGGCACTGCCGGCCACCTGGTCCCGCCGCAACCCCGTCGACATCATCGGCGACGCGGGCCCGGATCGCTACCGGCAGGCGATCGACATCTGCCTCGACGATCCGGCGGTCGACAGCGTGCTCGTGATCCTCACCCCGCAGGCGATGACACGCCCCGACGACGTCGCGGCGGCCGTCGTCGAGGCGGCCGAGCACCACCACAAGCCGATCATCACGTCGTGGATGGGCGGACGGCAGGTCGGCGCGGCGAGGACGCTGTTCCAGCGCGCCGGGATCCCGACGTTCAACACGCCCGAAGCCGCCGTCGACGCCTGCCAGTACCTCTCCGCCTACACGGCCAACCAGGCCATGCTGCTCCAGACGCCCGGGCGACTCCCCCGAGATCACGCCGAGCCCGACGTCGAGGCCGCTCGGCTCGTCATCGAGAGCGCGCTGAACGAGAAGCGCGAGGTCCTCACCGAGCCCGAATCGGTCGCACTGCTCGGTGCGTTCAACATCCCGACCGTCCGCAACGGTGTGGCGCGAACGCCGGAGGAAGCGCTGATCCTCGCCGTGTCGATGGGGTTCCCGGTGGCGATGAAGATCCACTCCGAGGACATCTCGCACAAGTCCGACGTGGGCGGCGTGAAGCTGAACATCCGCAGCGCGGCCGACATCCGGGGCAACTTCCGCGAGCTCATCGACCGTGTCCGAGAACGGCGGCCGGAGGCCGATCTGCTCGGCGTGACGATCGAGAAGATGCACCGCACGACGAGCGGCCGCGAGGTCATGGTCGGCGTCATCAACGACCCGGTCTTCGGGCCGGTCATCAGCTTCGGTACCGGCGGCACCTGGGTCGAGGTGATGCAGGACGCAGCGGTCGCACTCCCCCCGCTCAACGATCGCCTTGCGCGCGAGCTCGTCGGACGTACGAGGATCGCGCGTGCGCTGGGCGAGTTCCGCAACATGCCCGCCGCCGACGTCGACTCACTCGTCGATGTGCTCTTGCGGGTGTCGAACATGGCCTGCGAGCTGCCGTGGTTGCGCGAGATGGACATCAACCCGCTCATCGTCGACCAGCACGGCAGCGTCGCGGTCGACGCGCGAATCGTCGTCGGCGTGCCGAGGCCGTCGGCCGACGCCTACGCCCACATGGCGATCCACCCCTACCCCTCCGACCTGCGGACGATGTTCCAGCTCCCCGACGGCCGCGACGTGACGATCAGGCCGATCCGGCCCGAGGACGCCGAGATCGAGCAGGACTTCATCCGCAACCTGTCGAGCGAGGCGAAGTACTTCCGCTTCATGCATGCGATCCACGAGCTGACGCCGCGGATGCTGGTCCGGTTCACGCAGATCGACTACGACCGCGAGATGGCGCTGATCGCCGTCACCGACGAAGGCGGCGCCGAGGTCGAGCACGGCGTCGTCCGGTACGTCACCAACCCCGACCGCAACAGCTGCGAGTTCGCGCTGGTGGTCTCCGACGAGTTCCAGGGCCACGGCGTCGGCCGCCGGATGCTCCAGCGGCTGATGGAGATCGCCCGCTCCCGCGGGCTCGACACGATGGAGGGCGAGGTGCTGGCGACCAACCGCCGGATGCTCGACCTCGTCCGCTCGATCGGCTTCCACGAGCAGCCGGCCCCCGACGACCCGAGCATCGTGTCGGTCTCGATCGATCTGTAGGCCGATTCGGGCGCAGCCGGCTGCCAGCCCTGCGAGCACAGGCGATCCGGGCCGGCCGGCCGGCCGAGCCCGACGGAGACGACTTCAGCGCTTCTCGGCTTGCAGCGTGTAACTGTGCGGGAGCCGCTCGGGCCGGTCGGCCAGCCGGAACTCGCCGTCGCCGATGTCGATCATCTGGTCGCCCAGCGCCGGCCACGGCACCGAGTCGTGCTCCTCGAACGCCGTGATGGTCAACCCGGCGGACCAGAGCGCGTTGAAGATCTCGGCGAGGCCGTGGTTGAAGTGCACGATGTCGGGCGCCGCGAGTGGCTCGGCCTGGTCGGTGTAGGTGTCCGCTTCGCTGAACGTCACGCCCTCGGTCTCGAAGTAGGGGTACTCGAGCACGACGAGGCCGTCGGGGCGCGGGTCGTCCATCGCCCAGAGCACCGGGTGCCCCTCGCGGATGAACAGCCGACCGCCCGGGCGGAGCAGGCCGGCGACGACGTCGGCCCATCGCTCGACGCTCGGCAGCCAGCACAGCGCCCCGACGCCGGTGAAGACCAGGTCGAAGCGCTCGGCGCCGAGCACGTCGACGGCGTCGTAGACGTCGGCCTCCACGTAGTCGACGGCGGGCCCGCCATCGGCCGAGAGTCGACGGGCCACATCGAGCGCGGCACCGCTGAAGTCGAGGCCGGTGACCGTTGCGCCGAGCCGCGCCAGCGAGAGCGTGTCGGTGCCGATGTGGCACTGCAGGTGGACGGCGTCGAGACCGGCGATGTCACCGAGTCGGGGAACGTCGAACCGGACGACACCGGAGATCCGGGTCGGGTCGTCGACGTAGCGCGACAGGCCGTACTCGTCGCTCGCTGCGTGGTGAG
Source organism: Ilumatobacter sp. (assembly GCF_030065885.1). Lineage (GTDB taxonomy): Bacteria > Actinomycetota > Acidimicrobiia > Acidimicrobiales > Ilumatobacteraceae > Ilumatobacter. Next base: position 23,417 of record NZ_JASJCS010000011.1, read on the forward strand.
GCACCCGGGATTCCCAGTTGGCGTGGTTGACGGCGCGGTAGTCGGCATCGGGCACGGGGCAATCGTCGCAGACGGGCGGGGCCGACCGGAACGAGGTTCGGCGTGTTTGGCAGACTCGGCGGATGCACCTCAACCTCTCCGCCGACGAAGTCCTCTCGACCACGCGCTCGGTACGGAAGCGCCTCGACTTCGAACGACCGGTCGAACGCGACACCGTGATGGAGTGCCTCGAGCTCGCGCTCCAGGCGCCGACCGGGTCGAACCGGCAGGGCTGGCAGTGGGTGTTCGTCGAGGACGAGGCGAAGAAGCTCGCGCTCCGCGAGATCTACCAGCAGAACTTCGACCTGTACCGCCAGATGCCGCGGCCGAGCTACGAGAGCGGCGACCCGAGGGCCGGCCGGATGGACAAGGTCATCGACTCCGCGACGTACCTGTCCGAGAACTTCGAGCGGGCGCCGCTGCTGTTGATCCCCTGCCTCGAGGGCAAGCCCGAGGCGACCGGCAGCGCCGGGTTCTGGGGGTCGCTGCTGCCGGCGGTGTGGAGCTTCATGCTGGCGTTGCGCGAGCGCGGCATGGGCTCGGCGTGGACCACGCTGCACCTGCTGAACGGTGGCGAGGAGCGAGCCGCCGACCTGCTCGGCATCCCGTTCGACCGGTACTCCCAGGCGGGCCTGTTCCCGATCGCGTACACGAAGGGCACCGACTTCAAGCTGGCCAGCCGCATCCCGGCAGCCGAGGTCGCTCACTGGGACAGCTGGTGACGCAGACCGGGTTGGTCGCCGAGGACGCCGATCAGCACGAGTTCGGCTACCGATTCGGGTGGGGCATCGCCGGGCTCCGCGCGCTCGCTCCCGCCAGCGACGTGGTGGTCGTCGTCGACGTGCTCCGGTTCACCTCGGCGGTGAGCGTTGCGACATCACGTGGCGCCGTGGTGTACCCGTACCGCTGGCGCGACGACACGGCCGCGGCGTTCGCAGCGGCGCGCGGCGCGGTGCTCGCCGGCGCGCGCGAGCACGGACCGGTGTCCTTGTCACCCACCGACCTGATGACGCTGCCGCCGGGGAGCCGCATCGTGCTGCCGTCTCCGAACGGTTCGACGCTGTCGGCCGAGGCGGTCGAGCTCGGCACACCGTTCGTCCTCGCCGGATGCCTGCGCAACGCGACGGCCACGGCACGTCGTGCGATGGTCCTCGCGAACGGCGGGCCGATCGCCGTGGTCGCCGCCGGCGAGCACTGGCCCGCCGACGCCGGTCTCCGGCCGTGCGTCGAGGACCTGCTCGGGGCGGGCGCAGTGCTCGCTGCACTCGACCCGTCGGCGGCGGTCGCGGCGCCGCGGTGCTCCCCCGAGGCCGCCGCCGCACGGTCGGCGTTCGTCGCGGCGCGTCCCTCGCTGTCCGAGACGCTCGCGGCGTCGGGCTCGGGCCGCGAGCTGGCCCGCCGCGGCTGGGCCGACGACGTCGACACGGCCGCCGCACTCGACGCAGACGGTGCCGCCTCACAGCTCGTCGACGACGCCTACGCCGCCGTGTAGCCCGACGGCGAGACCGCGACGCGGCGGGGCCGATCGGCTACAACAGGACCATGAGCATGACGCCGCCGCCACCGCCACCACCGGCGGGCGGCCCACCGGGGTATCCGCCGGGGAGTCCCTGGGGTGCCGCACCCGGGTACCAACAGGTACGCGAGCACCCCGACGGCACGACGGTGCTGGTGCTCGGCATCCTCGGGCTCGTCGTGTGCGGGCTGCTGGCGCCGTTCGCGTGGGCGAAGGGCAACCGGGCGATGCGCGAGATCGACGCGCAACCGCACATCCAGTGGTCGAACCGCGGTTCGGTGTCGGCCGGTCGGATCTGCGGCATCATCGGCAGCGTCTTGCTGATCGTGGGCGTCGCGTTCTTCGTGCTCATCATCGTCGCGGCCGCCGCGACCGCCTGAGCCGCCTGGCGCGACCCGCCTGCGGTCAGAGATCGGCCAAGACGCGTCAAGTCACCGTCAAGCGCGCCGACGGCGCCGCCGCCGCGCCTGCCGCTACGCCTCGTGCGTTTGGGAACAATGACTCTGGTGATGGCTCGGTGCGTTCGTGCAGCCTTGGACGAAATAGGCATGAAGCCGGAGGGGAGGCGCCGCCATGGCCGTGGGGCTCGATCAGGAAACGTTGGAGATGGTGCTCGATTCGATCGGCATGTACGCCGACGGTCGATTGCCCGACAAGGTGCTGCTCGAGCTCGACGCCGAGGACCGGTTCCCCGAGGACATCGTGCGTGGCATGTGCCACGACGAGCTGGGCGTCTCGCTGCTGTTCATCCCCGAGGCGTACGGCGGGATGGGCGGCGGGTCGTTCGACGTGTACCGGGTGTGCGAACGGCTGGCGGCGATCGACGTCGGCATCGCCACGGGGGTGCTCGCGACGTTCCTCGGTTCGGACCCGATCGTGTTCGGTGGCACCGACGAGCAGCAGGAGCGATGGCTCGGCAGCATCGCCGAGGACGGCCTGCTGATGGCGTACGGCGCAACCGAGCCCGAAGCCGGCAGCGACCTGGCGTCGATGAAGACGGTCGCCGAACCGGTCGTTGAGGGCGACGAGACCGTCGGCTACAAGATCTCGGGCAACAAGCAGTGGATCTCCAACGGCGGATACGCCGACATCTACACGATCCTCGCCCTCGCACCCGGTGGGCCCAGCTGGTTCGTGGTCGATCGGGGCGCCCCCGGCTTCGACCACGGCAAGCCCGAGGACAAGCACGGCATCAGGGCGTCGAACACGGCGGCGCTGTCGCTGATGGACGTCGAGGTCGGCACCGACCGGCTCGTCGGCGGCGCCGAAGGGCTCGGTCTGGCGCAGGCCCAGGCGGTGTTCGGCTACACGAGGCTCATGGTCGCCGCCTTCGGGCTCGGTGCCGGCTGGGCGGCGCTCGACCGGGCGATCCCCTACTCGGCCGAGCGCATCCAGGCCGGTGGGCCGCTGTCGGAGAAGCAGGGGTTCACCCACAAGCTGATCGTCCCGCACGTGTGCCGGCTCGAGGCATCCCGCGCCTACATCGAGCGCACGGCGACCCGCATCGACGAGGGTGAGGACCACCTCAACACCGAGGGGGCCATCGCGAAGTACCTCGCCACCGAGGCCGGCAACGCAGCAGCCGACGCGTCGATCCAGGCCCTCGGCGGCTACGGCTACACGAAGGAGTACATGGTCGAGAAGATCAAGCGCGACGTTCGCATCACGACCATCTACGAGGGCACGTCCGAGATCATGGAGATGACGATCTCGCGCGACCGCTGGCAGCAGCACCTCAAGACCCGCGGCGCCTACTACGCCGATGCCGCCGCCGAGCTCGACGCCCTGCACGCGACACACCCGGAGTGCGGCGCCGACATCGCGGCGCTGGCGCACCGTGCGCTGGCCGCCGTCATGGAGACCGCACGGGTCCACCGCCTCACCCGCAACCAGCACCTGCTCTTCCGGCTCGGCGAGCTGATCGCCTACGTCGAGTGCGCGGGCGAGCTCGCCCGCCGTGCCGCTCGGTCGGCAGACGGTCAGCTCTCGCCGAAGGCGAACGAGCGGCTCGACGCCGTCGGGCTCGCGACGGCGAGCCGCGTCTTCGCCCGTGACGCAGCCCGGCGGGTCGCGCAGGACGGCGTCGCCCAGGTCATGGGAGCCGCTGCCGCCGGGACGATCAACGCCTCCGAGCTCTCCGCAGCGGTCGGCGTCGACTCGATCCTCGCCGCCCAGCACGGGCTCGCCGACGACATGGACGCCGTCGCAACCGCTGTCTACGCCACTGTGGCCTGACGCGCTCACCACCCCCCGCAACGACAACCGACCCATCGATCCAGCTGGAGCGCACACATGCCCAACAGCAAGCAGCGGGCCATCGCCATCGTCGGCGTCGGCGCCGTCCTCCCCGACGCCCCCGACGCACCCACGTTCTGGGAGAACCTCAAACAGGGTCGCTACAGCATCAGCGAGGTCGACACGGAGCGCTGGGACCCCTCCCTCTACTTCGACGACGACCGGCAGGCGACCGGCAAGACGTACTCGAAGATCGGCGGGTGGGTGAAGGACTTCGAGTGGAAGCCGCTGGAGTGGCGGTTGCCGATCCCGCCGAAGGTGTCGGACGCGATGGACCGGACGCAGAAGTGGGCGGTCAAGGCGGCGCGTGAGGCGTTGCTCGACTACGGCTACCCCGACCGTGCGCTCGACACCGACCGCACCGCCGTGGTGATCGGCAACGCGATGGGCGGCGACCTCCACTACCACACCGCGCTGCCGGTCTACCACGTCGAGTTCGCGGACGAGCTCGAGAAGTCGCCGGCGTTCGCCGGGCTGCCTGCGGAGACGCGCCAGGCGATCCACGACGAGTACCGCACGGGGATCCACAACCGGTTCCCCGGCATCAGCGAGGACACCATGCCAGGCGAACTGGCGAACATCATCGCCGGTCGCATCGCCAACCTGTTCAACCTGCACGGTCCGAACTTCACCACCGACGCCGCGTGTGCATCGGCGATGGCAGCGGTCGACGCGGCGATCGAGGGCCTCGAGGAAGGCGACTTCGACGCCGTGATCACCGGCGGCGTCGACGCCAACATGAGCGCCAGCACGTTCGTGAAGTTCTGCAAGATCGGCGCGCTGTCCGCCACCGGCACCCGGCCGTACGGCAACGGCGCCGACGGCTTCATCATGGGCGAGGGGGCCGCGCTGTTCGTGCTCAAGCGGCTTGAGGACGCGGAGGCGGCGGGCGACCGGATCTACGCCGTGATCCGAGGACTCGGCGGCGCGAGCGACGGCAAGGGCAAGGGCATCACCGCGCCCAACCCGGTCGGCCAGACGCTCGCCGTGCAGCGGGCATGGCGCAACGCCGGGCTGGTACCCGGACCCGCGACCTACATCGAGGGGCACGGCACATCGACGAAGGTCGGCGACGTGGTCGAGGTGAACGGCATCACCGACGCGTTCTCCGACCTGGACCTCCCGATCGGCTCGATCCCGCTCGGCTCGGTGAAGTCGAACATCGGCCACCTCAAGGGCGCAGCCGGCGCGGCCGGCATGCTCAAGGTCGCCCTGTCGCTGCACCACAAGACGCTGCCACCGTCGCTCGGCGCGACCGATCCGAACCCGAACATCGACTTCGGCTCCTCACCGCTCGCCGTCAACACCGATCTCACCGAGTGGAAGACGACCGGCGACCAGGTCCGGGCCGGCGGCGTCAGCGCGTTCGGGTTCGGTGGCACGAACTTCCACGCCGTCCTCGAGGAGTACGTCCCCGGGCGCATCGAGAGCAACGGCGGCAGCGCGTCGATCGCCGTGAGCGCGCCGAGCGCGGTCCGTGAGGCCGACGAGATCAAGACGCCGCTGCGAGGAGCGCTCGTGATCGGCGACCGCGACGAGTCCGCGGTCCTCGAACGCCTGCGCGCCGTGCAGGCCGAGGCCGCGGCAGGCCGGGCGCCCGAACCCGGCGCACCTGCCCAGGACGATCTCGACGCCGAAGTGCGAATCGCGATCGACTACGGCGACGCCGACGAGCTCGCAGCGCGAGCGGCGAAGGCAATCGCCGCGTTCGAAGGCGCCAACCCGGCCGCCTGGAAGCTGCTGCGCAACCAGGGTGTGTTCCTCGGCCGCGGTGCACCCCATCAGGTCGCGTTCCTCTACACGGGCCAGGGGTCCCAGTACGTCAACATGCTGGCCGACCTTCGCGCCGCAGAGCCGATCGTCGCCCGCGGCTTCGCCGAGGCGGACGCGGTCATGGAGCCGATCCTCGGCCGGCCGCTCACCGAGGTGATCTTCGTCGACCCGTCCGACGACGCCGCACTCGCCGAAGCCGACGAGCAGCTCCGCCAGACCGAGATCACGCAGCCGGCGGTCCTGACCGTCGACCGCGCCCTGACCGAGGTCCTCGGCGCGTACGGCATCCACGCCGACATGGTGATGGGCCACTCGCTCGGCGAGTACGGCGCGCTCGTCGCCGCGGGAGCGCTGCCCTTCGCGCACGCGCTCGAGGCGGTTGCCGCCCGCGGCCGCGAGATGGCCAACGTCTCGGTCGACGACAACGGTCTGATGGCCGCCGTCTTCGCTCCGCTCGACGAGATCGAGCGCACGATCGACGCCACGGACGGCTACGTCGTCGTCGCCAACAACAACAGCTCACAGCAGGCGGTCATCGGGGGCGCGTCCGCCGCCGTGCAAGCGGCGGTCGACGCGCTGTCGGCCGCCGGCCACACCGCCGTGTTGCTCCCGGTCAGCCACGCCTTCCACACCGCGATCGTGGCGCCGGCGGCCGAGCCACTCAAGGTGGTGCTCGGCCGGCTCGACCTCGAGACGCCGCACATCCCGATCGTCGCCAACGTCGACGGCGAGTTCTACCCCAGCGGGCCGGCGGTCGTGCCGGAGATGATCGAGATGCTCGGCCGCCAGGTCGCCTCCCCGGTCCAGTTCATCAAGGGCCTGAACACCCTGTACGACGCGGGCGCCCGTACGTTCGTCGAGGTCGGACCCAAGCGGGCGCTGCACGGCTTCGTCGACGACGTGCTCGGCGAGCACGACGACATCGTCAACCTGTACACCAACCATCCCAAGGCCGGCGACGTCGTCTCGTTCAACCAGGCGTTGTGCGGTCTGTACGCAGCCGGGCACGGCGTCGGGACACGGCCGCACGAGGAGGCGCCGCCGACAACCGCGCCTGCTGCACCCGCCGCTCCCGCCAGCGCGCCGGTCGCCAGCGCTCCGGTCGCCAGCGCGGCGGCGTCGCCGCCACGTCCGGTGACCGCCGGCGGCGACTCGATCCAGCAACTCGGCGAGCTGTTCGCGAACTTCCTCGATCAGGGCTACCAGATCTACCGCGGTGCGTCCGGCGGGCAGCCCGCCGCGCAGCACGAGCCGGTGGTCGTGACCGGGGCCGCGCTCGGGCTGCCGGGCACCGAGGAGGTCTTCGACGACGCCAACATCGAGCGCCTGCTGAACGGCGAGTCGTTCATCGACGTGATCCCGGTCGATCTGCGCAACGCGATCGTCGACAAGCACATCACCAGGCTCGTGAAGAACGAGGCCGGCGGCGGCACGTTCGAGGAGATCGACTCCGCGCACGACGTCATGAAGCTGGCCGGCCGCAAGGGGCACTTCGACATCGTCGAGCAGTTCGGCCTGCCGCCCGAGCGCAAGCTCGCCCTCGACCCGGCGACCGAGCTGGCGATCGGTGCCGGCATCGACGCGTTGCGTGACGCAGGCGTCCCGATGACGATGCGGTACAAGACGACGAGCACCGGCAGCAAGCTGCCCGACGGGTGGGCGCTGCCGAGTGCACTCGCCGACGACACCGGCGTGATCTTCGCATCGGCCTTCCCGGGCGCCGACCGGATGGTCGACGAGATCACCCGCTACGAAGAGGATCGGGCCCGCCGCGCCCGGCTGCACGCGCTCGAGCACCTGCGCGACCGCATGGAGGACGACAACCCGGTGGTCGCGGAACTGGACCACATGATCCACGAGCTCGAGGTCGAGATCGAGACGCACCGGTACCAGTTCGATCGGCGCTTCCTGTTCAAGGCGCTCTCGATGGGGCACTCGCAGTTCGCCGAGCACATCGGCGCACGCGGACCCAACACCCAGATCAACTCGGCCTGTGCGTCGACGACCCAGGCGGTGGCGATCGCCGAGGACTGGATCCGCCTCGGCCGCTGCAACCGGGTGCTGATCATCGCCGGCGACGACGTCACGACCGACGTGCTGATGGACTGGGTCGGCGCCGGCTTCCTCGCGACCGGGGCGGCCGCCACCGACGAGATCGTCGAAGAGGCCGCCCTGCCGTTCGATCGGCGGCGGCACGGCATGTTGCTCGGCATGGGCGGCGCGGCGATCGTCGTCGAGGGTGCTGCCAGCGCGCGCGGTCGCGGCATCCGGCCGATCTGCGACGTGCTGAGCACCGAGACGGCCAACAGCGCGTTCCACGGCAGCCGCCTCGATGTCACGCACATCCGCGACGTGATGGAACGGCTGGTGCGGAGCGCCGAGACCAAGTGGGGCGTCGAGCGGCATGCGATGGCCGCCAGCACGGTCTTCGTGTCGCACGAGACCTACACGCCGGCTCGTGGTGGCAGCGCCCAGGCCGAGGTCGACGCGCTGCGGCACGTGTTCGGCGACAGCGCCGACCGGATCGTCGTGGCCAACACCAAGGGCTTCACCGGCCATGCGATGGGCGTCGGGATCGAGGACGTGCTGGCGGTCAAGGCGCTCGAGACCGGCATCGTGCCACCGATCGCCAACGTCAAGGAGATCGACCCCGATCTCGGCCACCTCACGTTGTCGAAGGGTGGCGCCTACCCCGTGTCGTACGCGCTGCGCCTCGGCGCGGGCTTCGGCTCGCAGATCAGCATGTCGCTGATGCGGTGGGTCCCGAACCCCGACGGGCGGCACCGCGAGCCCGACGAGCTCGGCATCGAGTACCGCATCGCCGACCATGCTGCGTGGACGGCCTGGTTGCAGTCGATCAGCGGCTACGACGGCCCCGAGCTCGAGGTCGACCACCGCGTCCTGCGCGTCCGCGACGACGGACCACCGACGCGCATCGCCGTACCGTCTCGCCCCGAAGTGGCGACGGCCCCGCCGGTGCTCACCGCACCGCCGGTGGAGACGGTCCAGCGACCGGCTCCGGCTCCTGCACCGGCAGCGACGCCGGCAGCTGCAGCGCCCGCAGCGACCCCGACTCCCGCTCCTGCCGCCGCACCGGTTGCTCCGGCTGCGCCCGAGGTGGTTGCCGACCCGGTGGAAGCGGTCGTGTTGGGGATCGTGGCCGAGCAGACCGGCTACCCGTCGGACATGTTGGACCTCGAGCTCGACCTGGAAGCCGACCTCGGCATCGACACCGTCAAACAAGCCGAGACCTTCGCCGCCATCCGCGAGCACTACGACATCGAACGCGACGACACCCTCTCACTGCGCGACTACCCCACCCTCGCCAGCGTGATCGACTTCGTCCACGAACGCGCCACGAACCTCGCGGCCGACGACACCGCTGCCGCCACCGCCCCTGCTGCCGGTGACGCCGAACCAGCGACGATGCACGCGTCGGTGGTCGGCGACGACGAGGCGGCGGCAGGCATCGCGCGCCGCAACCCGACGCCGGTGATCCGGCCACCGCTCGACGCGTGTGTCCCCACCGGCATCGAGCTCGGAGCGGGCACGCGAGTCGTCGTCATGCTCGACGAGGGGGGTGTCGGCGCCGCGCTCGCTGATCGGTTGGGCAAGCGCGGCGCCGACGTGCTGACGGTCGAGGGCGCACCGGACGCCGACGAGCTGCTCACCCGCATCGACGAGTGGCGCGGCGACGAGAGCGTCACGGGCATCTACTGGCTGCCTGCGTTGGACGTCGAGCCCCCGGTCGGCGACCTCGATCTCGCCGGCTGGCGGGAGGCGTTGCGGCACCGCGTCAAGCTGCTCTACCGGACGCTGCGCCACCTCTACGAGCAGGTCGGCACGCCTGGCGGCTTCCTCGTGAGCGCCACCCGGCTCGGCGGCCTCCACGGCTACGGCCCCGACGGCGCGACCGCGCCGATGGGCGGCGGTGTCGTCGGGATCACGAAGGCGTTCAAGCGCGAGCGGCCAGACACGCTGGTCAAGGCGGTCGACTTCGGCGTCAGCCGCAAGACCGCCGCACTGGCCGACGTGCTGATCGACGAGACGCTGACCGACCCGGGCATCGTCGAGGTCGGCCATCGCGACGACCAGCGGTACACGATCACGCTGCGCGAGAACGACATGCCCGAGCCGGCGACCGGGCTCACGCTCGACGGCGACTCGGTCTTCGTGATCACCGGCGCCGCCGGCAGCATCGTGTCGGCGATCATCACCGATCTCGGGCAGGCGTCGGGGGGCACGTTCCATCTGCTCGACCTGGTGCCCGAGCCAGACCCGGCCGACCCCGACATCATCGCCTTCGACACCGACCGCGAGGCCCTGAAGCGCACGATCTTCGAACGGCTCACGGCCGACGGCCAGAAGGCGACCCCGGTCATGGTCGACCGCGAGCTGGCGAAGCTCGAGCGGGCGCACGAGGCGTTGTCGGCGATCCAGGCGGTGCGGGCGGCGGGCGGCACCGTGCACTACCACAGCGTCAACCTGCTCGACGCCGACGCGATGGCGGCTGTCACCGAGTCGATCAGCGAGACCAGCGGCAAGGTCGATGCGCTGATCCATGCCGGTGGGCTCGAGATCAGCCGGCTGCTCCCCGACAAGGAACCGTCGGAGTACGACCTCGTGTTCGACGTGAAGGCCGACGGGTGGTTCAACCTCATGCACGGGCTCGGCCACCTGCCGATCGGAGCCACCGTGGCGTTCAGCTCGATCGCGGGACGCTTCGGCAACGGCGGCCAGACCGACTACAGCGCCGCCAACGACCTGCTCTGCAAGCTCACCGCCAACATGAAGCTGGCGCGTCCCGAGACGTTCGGCATCGCCGTCGACTGGACGGCCTGGGGCGACATCGGCATGGCGACCCGGGGCTCGATCCCGACCGTCATGGCTGCGGCCGGGATCGACATGCTGCCCGCCGCAGCCGGCATCCCGATCGTTCGCCGCGAGCTGACCGGCGACGGATCCACGAGGGAGATGGTCGCCGGCAAGCAACTCGGCATCCTCGCCGAGGAGCTGCACCCGACCGGTGGGCTCGACACCGAGGCCATGTCGGCGGATCTGGCTGCACGGCCGTTGCTCGACGAACTGGTCGGCTTCGCGATGCAGGACGGGCTCGTCGCGATGGCCACGCTCGACCCGACCGAGGAGCCGTTCCTCTTCGACCACCGCATCGACGGCACGCCCGTGCTGCCGGGGGTGATGGGGCTCGAGCTGTTCGCTCAGACCGCGACGATCGCGTTCCCCGACCTGCATCTTGCGGCGCTCGAGGACGTGGACTTCCTCGCGCCGTTCAAGTTCTACCGCGACGAGCCGCGCACTCTCCTCGTCTCGGCGCAGTACGTCGCCGACGGGGACGACGTCGTCGCCGAGTGTCGCCTGGTGGGTGAACGGACGCTCGCGAACCAGGACCAACCACAACGGACCATCCACTTCACCGGCCGGGTCCGGCTGACGCGCCAACCCGTCGAGGAAGCCACGGCCCAGGTGCCGGGAGACGGCGGGCCGTCGGTCTCCGCCGGGGACGTGTACGAGATCTACTTCCACGGACCCGCCTACCAGGTCCTCGACGCGTCGTGGCTCGACGCGGGGCAGGTGGTCGGCAGGCTGCACGGCGACCTCCCGGCCGAGCGGAGCTCGAGCGAGGGCGAGCTGGCGACCGCACCGAGGCTCACCGAGCTGTGCTTCCAGACCGCCGGCGTGTGGGAGATCGGCACCACCGATCAGATGGCACTGCCGATGCATCTCGACCGGGTCGTGCCGCTCGGGGGCCCGGGTGACGAGACGTGGGCCGTCGTCGTGCCCGGCGACGCCGGCTCGTTCGACGCCACGGTCGTCGACGGCTCGGGTCGGGTGCTCGCGAGACTCGAGGGGTACCGGACGGTCGCGTTGCCCGGCGCACTCGCCGACGAGCAGGTCGCGCCGCTCCGGGCGGCGATGACGGACGGGCGCTGATGGCGATGACGCGGCAGTTCAGGCGCCTGGCGATCGTCAATCGCGGCGAGCCCGCTGTCCGGGTCATCAACGCGGTCGAGGAGTTCAACGCCGAGAACGACACGGCGATCACCACGATCGCCCTGTACACCGACCCGGATCGCGCCGCGATGTTCGTCCGGCGCGCCGACGAGGCGATCGGGCTCGGGCCCGCGACGTTCACCGACGCCGACGGGCACCGCGAGGTCGCCTACCTCGACCGCGCACGGCTGCGCGATGCGCTGGTCCAGTCGGGCGCGGACGCGGTCTGGGCCGGGTGGGGGTTCGTGTCGGAGCGGCCGGCGTTCGTCGACCTGTGCGACGAGCTCGACATCACGTTCATCGGTCCGTCGGCGGCCGTGATGCGCGAGCTCGGCGACAAGATCAGCTCGAAGCAGATGGCCGAGTCCGCGGGCGTGCCCGTCGCGCCGTGGAGCAACGGTCCCGTCGAGACCGTCGCCGACGCCCGCCTGCACGCCGAGCGGCTCGGGCTGCCATGCCTCATCAAGGCGACCGCCGGCGGCGGCGGCCGAGGGATCAGGCGCGTCGAGTCGCTCGACGAGCTCGACGCCGCGTTCGAGTCGGCGCGCGCGGAGGCGCTCAACGCCTTCGGCGACGGCACGGTCTTCCTCGAGACGCTGCTGCCGCAGGCGAAGCACATCGAGGTCCAGATCGTCGGCGACTCGGCCGGCACCGTCTGGGCGGTGGGCGTGCGCGACTGCAGCGTCCAGCGTCGCAACCAGAAGCTGCTCGAAGAGGCACCGTCGCCGTCGCTGACGCCCGAGCAGCATCGCGAGGTCCGTGCGGCCGCCGCACGGCTGGGTGCGGCGGCCGGCTACGTCAACGCGGGCACCGTCGAGTTCCTGTTCGATCCGATGAGCGAGCGCTTCTCGTTCATGGAGGTCAACGCCCGACTCCAGGTCGAGCACCCGGTCACCGAGGTCACGACCGGCATCGACATGGTCAAGCTGCAGCTGCACATCGCACGCGGCGGCCTGCTCGAAGGCGACGCACCCCCGACCGTGGGGCACGCGATCGAGGCCCGCATCAACGCCGAGGACCCCGACGCCGGGTTCGCGCCCTCCCCCGGGCGCATCGACCTGCTGCGGCTCCCGGCGGGACCGGGCATCCGGGTCGACACCGGCGTCGAGGAGGGCGACCACATCCCGGCGGAGTTCGACTCGATGATCGCCAAGGTGATCGCCGTCGGGCGCGACCGCGATGAGGCGCTCGCTCGACTGCGCCGCGGCCTCGACAACACCGCGATCGTGATCGCCGGTGGCGCAAGCAACCGCGCGTTCCTGCGATCGCTGCTCCACGAACCCGAGGTCATCGACGCCACGGCGGACGTCGGCTGGGTCGACCGACGGGGCAGCGGGCTCGGCGCGTCGGCGCTGCACGCCGACGTCGCGATCATGGCCGCCGCGGTCGACGCGCACCGTCAGCAGATGGCGGTCGAACGCCGGCAATTCCAGGCGATGGCGGCACGCGGGCGCCCCGAGGTCGACACCGCGGTCGGCCGGCGCGTCGAGCTCCGCTACCGCGGGCAGACGTACGCCGCCACCGTGCAGCAGTTCGCTCCCGAGACCTACGGCGTCACGATCCAGCGCAGGTCCGTCCTGATCCACCGCGTCGACGCCGGGCACGGCAGCTCTCGGCTCGAGATCCGCGGCCAGCCCTACCGCGTGCTGACGTCCATGCACGGCGCCGTTCACCTCGTCGAGGTCAACGGTCATCCTCACCACATCAGCCACGACGACGGCGGCATCGTCCGGGCCAAGTCGCCGGCCGTGGTCGTGTCGATCGAGGTCGAGCCGGGCGACGAGGTCGCCGCCGGCGATCGCCTCGCCGTGATCGAGGCGATGAAGATGGAGACCGTCATCGAGGCCGAGTTCGCCGGCCGGGTCGAGCAGGTCGTCGCCAGCCCCAACTCCCACGTGGTGGCCGGCGCGCCCCTCCTGACGGTTCGGCCGACCGAGGACGCCGAGTCCGCCGACGGCGCCCGGATCGAGTTCGAGGCGATCGCGTCACCCGGCCAGTTCGCGCACGCGGACTGCCGTCACCACCTCGACGCCATTCGCCAGGGTCTGCTCGGCTTCGACGTCGATCCGACGGTGTTGCGGGTCATGTCCAACCCCGGGGCGACGCCGTGCTCCAACGTGCTCACCGACGACGAGCGGCGCCGCTACGAGGACGAGCTCGTGGGCATCTTCACCGACGTCATCGCCCTGTTCCGCCGCGGTCCGGCGGGCGCCGACGACGCCACCCGCACGTCGGCCGAGGAGTACCTCTTCGACTACCTGCTCCACCGAGAGACGCTCGGCCGCGACCTGCCGGAACGGTTCCTCGACCAGTTGCGCCGCGCCCTCGCCCACTACGGCGTCGATGATCTCGAACCGTCGACCCGCCTCGACGTCGCGCTCCACCGACTGGTGCTGTCGCACCACCGCATGGACGACCAGCTGGCGCCGGTGCTCCGGATCCTCGAGGATCGCCTCGAGCACACGCAGCCCGGCGAAGGCGACGAGCAGCTGCGCGAGCTCCTCGATCGCCTGCTCGACGAGAGCCGGTCCCGCTACCCCGCGCTGCACGATCTCGCGGAAGAGCTCCGCTACCAGGTCTTCGATGCCCCCTTCCTCGCCGAGGTGCGCGATCGCGAGCTCGGCAAGGCCTCCAACCTGCTCGACGAGCTTGCGACGTCACCGCCACCCGAGCGACGAGCCGAGCTGATCGGCGACCTCGTCGACTGCAGCCAGCCACTCAAGTCGACGCTGTCCCAGCGGTTCCCCGACGCGAACCCGGCGCTGCAGGGCGCGGCGCTCGAGGTGATGACCAGGCGCTACTACCGGATCAGGAACCTCCACGACGTGCGCGTCGAGACGGTCGACGGCCTGCGGTACGTCACAGCCGAGTACGACCACCAGGGTCGCCGCATCCATGTCGTGACGACCCATGTCGATCTGCCCGACATGGCGTCGGCCGCGCAGCGGTTGGCGCCGGCGATCGAGGCGATCGACGACGGCCACGACGTCGCGCTCGACTTCTACGCCCTCAGCGACAGCGCCGGCCTCGACGAGGAGCGTGTCCGCGACGAGCTGGCCGGCACGCTCGGCGACGCGCTCGGCAGGTTCGCGCTCCGGCGCATCGTCGTCGCGGTCTCGGGCCCGGACGTGCCAGCGTCGCAGCACACGATGGGCGTGGCCGGCGTGATGCACTTCACGTTCCGCCCCGACGGCGCCAATGGGTACATCGAGGAAGCGCTCTACCGCGACCTGCACCCGATGATGGGCAAGCGGCTGGAGCTCCAGCGACTCGACGCATTCGACGTCCACCGGATCCCGAGCACCGAGGGCGTGTACGTGTTCCACGGCCACGCCCGCGAGAACCGGCGCGACGAGCGGCTGTTCGCCCTCGCCGAGGTCCGCGACCTGACACCGATCCGCGACGAAGACGGCAACGTCGAGCGTCTCCCCGAGGCCGAGCGGGTCATCCACGAGATCCTCGGAGCGTTCCGGCGCTTCCAATCGCATCGGCCGGCCTCGAAGCGGCTGCTGTCGAATCGCATCGTCTTGTACGTGTGGCCGATCTTCGATCTCAGCGCCGACGACATCGCCCAACTCGTCGAGCGGCTGATGCCCGACGCCGCCGGCCTCGGTCTCGAGAAGGTCGAGGTGCTGGCGAACTTCCGTGGCGACCACGGTGAACCCGAACGCCTGCAGCTCGAGGTCACCAGGCCCAACGGCACCGCGCCGACCGTGCTCGTGCGACCCCCGTCCGTCGACCCGATCCGGCCGCTCGAACGGTACGAGCAGCAGGTGGTCCGGCTCCGTCAGCGAGGGCTCACCTACCCGTACGAGATCGTGCGCATGTTGACGCCGGACGACCATCGGCGCCCCGGCATCCCGCCGGGCGACTTCGTGGAGTACGACCTGGCCGACAGCGACGCGGACGGCGACGGACGGCCCCGCCTGGTGGCCGTCGACCGCCCGCCGGGCGGCAACTCGGCACACGTCGTCGTCGGGATCGTCACGAACCGCACCGAGCGCTACCCCGAGGGCATCCGCCGCGTGATCATCCTCGGCGACCCGAGCAGCGGGATGGGCAACCTGTCCGAGCCCGAGTGCAGCCGCATCATCGCCGCCTTCGATCTCGCCGACTCGCTCGGCGTACCGCTCGAGTGGTTCGCCGTGTCCGCCGGCGCCCTGATCTCGATGGACAGCGGCAGCGAGAACATGGACTGGATCGGCAAGGTGCTGCGCCGCATCGTCGAGTTCACGCAGGCCGGTGGGGAGGTCAACATCGTCATCACCGGCATCAACGTCGGCGCCCAGCCGTACTGGAACGCCGAAGCGACGATGCTGATGCACACCCGCGGGATCCTCATCATGGTGCCGGAGGCCGCGATGGTCCTGACCGGCAAGGAGGCACTCGACTTCTCGGGTGGGGTCTCCGCCGACGACAACATCGGCATCGGCGGCTACGAGCGGATCATGGGCCCGAACGGGCAGGCCCAGTACTTCGCCAACGACGTCGCCGACGCCTGCCGGCAGCTGCTCGCCCACTACGACTTCACGTACGTGGCGCCGGACGAGCGGTTCGCGCGTCCGGCCAAGACCGACGACCCGTTCGAACGCGACATCAGCGTGTTCGCACACGGCGGTCAGTTCGAGCGGGTCGGCGACATCTTCGACGACGCGCTCAACCCGGACCGCAAGCTGCCGTTCGAGATCCGCAAGCTGATGGCGGCCGTCGTCGACCAGGATCGACCGACGATGGAGCGGTGGCCCGGCATGCGCGATGCCGAGATCCCCGTCTCGTGGGACGCGTTCCTCGGGGGTCGGCCGATCGCGCTGCTCGGCTTCGAGTCGAAGAACCTCACCCGCCGCGGCTTCGTGCCATCGGACGGCCCCGATCACTGGACCTCGGGCACCCTGTTCCCATCCGGCTCGAGGAAGGTGGCTCGCACGATCAACGCGGCCAGCGGCAACCGCCCGCTCGTCGTGCTCGCCAACCTGTCGGGCTTCGACGGCTCACCCGAGTCGATGCGCGAGCGCCAGCTCGAGTTCGGCGCCGAGATCGGCCGGGCGATGGTCAACTTCGACGGCCCGATCGTGTTCTGCGTCGTGTCGCGCTATCACGGCGGCGCGTTCGTCGTGTTCTCGGGCACGTTGAACGACAACCTCGAGGTCGCGGCGCTCGAGGGGTCGAAGGCGTCCGTGATCGGCGGCGCACCGGCCGCCGCCGTGGTGTTCGCGCGCGAGGTGCGCACGCGGGTCGAAGCCGACGAGCGCGTGCAGGATCTCGAGCATCGCCTCGCCGGCGAGAGCGGCGCCACGCGGGCCAAGCTGCGACGCGAGCTGGCCGCGCTCCGCGAGCAGATCCACGCCGAGAAGATGCGCGACGTCGCGGACGAGTTCGACCGCCGACACGACATCAACCGTGCGCAGCGGGTCGGTTCGGTCGACGTGATCATCCCGCCCTCCGAGCTGCGGCCGTACCTGATCGGGGCGGTCGAGCGGGGCATCGCACGTGCGAGCTGACCGCCGGCCGAGATATCTCGCGGCGGGCATGGCCGAGGTACCGGCCCACGACGCGTGGCTCACCGAGGTCGAGGCGGCACGCCTCAACGGTCTGCGCTACCCGAAGCGCCGCGACGAGGCCCGGCTCGGTCGATGGACGGCGAAGCGCGCCGTGGCGGCAGCGCTCGGCCGCGACGATGCAGGCGGCCGCGACCACGCGGTCCTCCGCGAGCTCGTGATCCGGAACGCCAGCGACGGTGCCCCCGAGGTCTTCGTCGGTGACGAGCAGGCGCCCGTTCGGATCTCGATGACCGATCGCGCCGACTGGGCGGTGTGCACCGTCATCGACGACGAAGTCGACATCGGGTGCGACCTCGAGATCGTCGAGCCGAGGAGCCACGGCTTCGTCCGGGACTGGTTCACGTCGGTCGAGCACGAGATGGTGGCGTCCTGCCCCGACCATCACGACCTGCTCGCCAACCTGATCTGGTCGGCCAAGGAGAGCGCGCTGAAGGTACTCCGGACTGGACTCCGCCGCGACACGCGGTCGGTCGAGGTGCGGCTCGACGGCTGGCCGGCCACCGCGCAGCCCGGCCGTTGGGACGCGCTGTCGGTGGTCGACGTCGAGGGCGCCCGGTTCGCCGGATGGTGGCATCGATTCGGCGACTTCGTGCTCACGTACGCCAGCGCGTCACCGACCCCGCAGCCCGAGCCGCTGGTCGAGCCGTCGCCGCTGCATGCCGCGCAGCCGAGCCACCGCTGGATGGAGGCGCCGGACTGACCGCGGCGCGCAGGCGCGGGGCAGGGCACCCCGTCGTGCTCAGGTCGGCAACGGCAGCGAGCGTTGGGCGGACAGCTCGGTCTCGTCGACGTCCCAGCACCAGGCATCACCTGCGAGCCGCTCGACGAGCGCATCGAGTGGCTCGGGACGGGCGAACAGGTAGCCCTGCAGATGGTCGACGCCGAGCTCGCACAGCCGCAGCGCCTGTGCGGTCGTCTCGACGCCCTCCGCGACGGTCTCCATACCGTAGGCCTGCGCGACGCCGATCGCCGCTGCGACCACCGCTTCGCCGGCGGGGTCGGCCAACCGGTTCACGAGGGCTCGGTCGATCTTGAGCATCGTCGCCGGGAGCCGGTGGAGCGCCGCCAGCGACGAGTACCCGGTGCCGAAGTCGTCGACCGCCAACCCGACACCGGCGTCGAGAAGTCGCTGGAGCTGCATCAGGGTTCGATCGGTGTCGTCGATGATGTGCTGCTCGGTCATCTCGAGGCACAGTTGGCCGGTCGGGCGCCCGTCGGCGCGCTCCGAGACGAGCTTCTCGAAGAGCTGCTCGGACTGCAGCTGCATCGGCGACACGTTGACCGATGCGTGGCACATCTTGGCCGTGGCCTCGTTGACCGCATCGACGGCGGCCAACGCCTCGTCGATCATCTGCTCGCCGAGCCGGTCGATCAAGCCGAGCTCTTCCGCGAGGGGGATGAACTCGTCGGGCGGCACCCAGACGCCCTCGCCCTCGTGCCAGCGCGCGAGGGTCTCGATGCCGCACAGCTGCCAGTTCGACGCGCGCACCATCGGCTGGAAGAACGCGGTGAGGTGCCCACCTTCGAGCGCCGGCCGCAGCTGCTGCTCGAGGTGCATCCGCCGGACCACGCCTTCGCGCGTCGACGACTCGAACAGCCGCCAGCGACCTCGTCCCGCCCGCTTCGCCTCGTACATCGCCGCATCCGCGTCGCGCAGCACCTCGCCGGGTGTCCGCTGCGCGTCGATCTTGACGACGCCGACGCTGGCGGACAGCTGCCACGTGCGGCCGGCCACGAAGACGGGTTCGGCGAAGGCATCGAGGCACCGCTGTGCCATCGAGGCGTGGTCGAGCTCGGCCGAGACGCCGATCGCGACGAACTCGTCCCCGCCGAACCGGCCGACGACCCCAACGCCGCTCATGGCTGCGCCGAGCCGGTTGGCCGCCTCCCGGATCACGTGATCGCCGGCCTCGTGGCCGAGACCGTCGTTGACGACCTTCAGCCGGTCGAGGTCGATGAAGCAGACCGGCTGACCGCGCTCGTCTCCGTCGAGGATCGTGCGCAGCATGGTCTTGAGCACCCGCCGGTTCGGCGTGCCCGTCAGCGGATCGATCTCGGCATCACGCACGAGCTGCGCCTGCATCCGGTTGCGGTCGAAGGCGACCGCAGCGAGCCGGCTGGCCAGCTCGAGGATCGTCCAGTCCTCGTCGTGAGGGTGGGCGACGTGCGGACCGTAGACCTCGATGCAGCCGCGGCTGTCCTCGCCGCGAGCGTGCCTGATCGGCACCGACCAGATGCACCCGAACCGCTCGCCGGCGTCGTTCATCGCCGCCACCGACGTCGCCCAGCGGGGTTCGCCGACATCGGCCGCGATGATCACCTCGTCCTCGTTGACAGCGAGGGCACCGGGGTGGTGCGCGTCGTCGCGGATCAGCAGCGCCATGCGATCGGTGAACGTCGGCGGCAGGCTCGGCGAGGCCGTGGCCTCGCCGGCCCAGAGATGCTCCTCGAGGAAGGCCGCGGCGCGGAAGCCGGGCAACGCTCGCTCGAGGAAGACCAGGATCTCGTTGACCGCCGCGTTGAGCGAGCCACCGAGCGCGATCTTCCTGATCGCCTCGGCCTGCGCGTGCAGGAGCTGCACCGAGCGGCGCCGATCGAGTGGATCGCCGAGGTTGAGCAGGACGAGGCCGATCGCCTCGAGGCAGTTGTCGGCGACGACGTCGACGGGCACCGAACCGTCCGCACTCCGGAGCGCGACCTCGAGGACCTGATGGTGACCGGGCCGCTGGAGCACACCCCCGAACGACTCGACCGCCTGCTCGGCGTCGAAGTCCTCGATGAACTCGAGGAACGATCGACCGATGACGTCGTCGATGCGCAGCCCGAAACGGCCGTCGAGGTCGGCGCTGACGTACCGGATGACACCGCCGTCGTCGACGCCGACGACACCGCCGTAGCCGGGCAGTCGTCGGCCCTCCGCTACGCGGGCGAGATCCGCGTCGATGGCAAGGGTCACATCAGTCTTTCGTCTCGTGGCCAGGAGAACTTGAGGAAAATCAGAAGAATCCTCCAACGTATGCCGGCGCGACGCCGTCGTCCACCGTACGTGCGCTCTCACGCAGTCAGCCGGCACGAACCGCCGGTCAGTCGACGAGGCGCAGCCCGACGGGCGACATCGACGGCTCGTCGTTGGGGAGATCGACGACGAACTCGGTCCGGTGGGCGGGAAACAGGTGCTCGCTCAGCAACACCGGCGAGCCGTCGAGGTCGGTGGTCACCCGCTGGCACCTCAGCAGTGGCGCCCCCACGGGAACGGCGAGGAGCTCGGCGTCGGCCTGCTCGGCCGACACCGCGCCGATCGTCTGGGTGGCGCCGCGCAGCTCGACCTGCAGCAGCTCGTAGAACGGGCGTCGCTGCACATCGTCCATCGAGAGCCGCTTGCCGAGATGCTCGGGACACCAGACGGTCACCAACGCGAACGGCTCGCCGTCGGCGAGGTTGACCCGTTTGACCCGCAGCACCCGGGCCGATGCGAGTCGTCGCTCGACGTGGGGCGGAGCGGCCTCGAACGAGAACTCGACCACCTCGCGCACCGCTGCCCGACCACTCGACTCGAGCTGCGCCTCGATCGTGCCCAAGCGTTCGAGATGCTGCTGCACCGGCTCGGTGGCGACGAACCAACCGAACCCCTGGCGAGCCGCGATCAGGCCGTCCTCGCGGACCAGTTCGAGCGCTCGGCGCACGGTGACGCGGCTGGCGGAGAACTCGCTCGAGAGCTCGGATTCGCTCGGCAGGACCGAGCCGGGTGCGGCGTCACGGGCGCGCCGCCGCAGCTCGTCGGCGATCTCCTGGTAGCGGATCCGCCTCACTGCTCACCTGCCTCGATCAGCTCAATCCGGTTGCCGAACGGATCGGCCACGTGGCAGCGCTCGACACCGGGGATCTCGTCGCTCCAGGCCGCGTCGAGCCCGGTCGACTCGATCAACCGTCGGAGCCCGCGAACGAGGAGCGCCGGGTGCGCCTTGCGCGCCGGCACGAAGTCCTCCTCGACGCCGACGTGCACCTGGATGCCACCGGCCGAGAACCAGGCACCACCGCGTCGGGCGAGCGCTGGTGGTTTCGGCACCTCGCTGAAGCCGAGCCGGTCGACGAAGAACTCGCGCGCGCTCGGCTCGCCGCCGACCGGGATGGCCAGCTGGACGTGGTCGATCCCCGCCCAGCGGGACCGGTCGCTCGCGCCGGACTTTGCCGTCTCCATGAGACTTGTATTATAGTTGTCTACATGTCTGTGAGCGCAACCACCCCGATCGAGCTCGTCGAAGCCGTCTACGCCAGCTTGCCCGGCAACACCGACCTGGGGCGGGAACGCCTCGGGCGACCCCTCACCCTCGCCGAGAAGATCCTGATCAACCATCTCGCCGATCCGGCCGCGCAAGAGCTCGAGCGCGGCGCGAGCTATGCCGACTTCCATCCCGACCGGGTGGCGATGCAGGACGCCACCGCCCAGATGGCGCTGCTCCAGTTCATGACCGCCGGCCTGCCCGAAGCGGCCGTGCCCTCGACGGTCCACTGCGACCACCTCATCCAGGCCAAGGTCGGCGCACAGATCGACCTCGGCGTCGCGATCGACACCAACGCCGAGGTCTACGACTTCCTCAAGTCGGTGTCGGCGAAGTACGGCATCGGGTTCTGGGGACCCGGCTCGGGCATCATCCACCAGGTCGTGCTCGAGAACTACGCGTTCCCCGGCGGCATGATGATCGGCACCGACAGCCACACCCCCAACGCAGGCGGCCTCGGCATGGTCGCCATCGGCGTCGGCGGGGCGGACGCCGTCGACGTGATGACCGGCTTCCCCTGGAACGTCCGGTGGCCGAAGGTCATCGGCGTCGAGCTGACCGGCACGCTGTCCGACTGGTCGAGCCCCAAGGACGTGATCCTCGAAGTCGCCCGCCAGCTCACGGTGAAGGGTGGCACGGGCGCGATCGTCGAGTACCACGGCCCGGGTGCCGACACGATCTCGGCCACGGGCAAGGCGACGATCTGCAACATGGGGGCCGAGATCGGAGCGACCACGTCGCTGTTCGGCTACGACCACAACATGTCGCAGTACCTCAAGGCGACGGGTCGCGAGGCGATCGCCGACGCGGCCGACCACGTCGCCGAGCACCTGCGAACCGACGACGGCGCCCACTACGACCAGCTGATCGAGATCGACCTCGACGAGCTGAAGCCGCTGATCAACGGCCCCCACTCCCCCGACCGCGCTCACCGCGTCGGCGCAGCCGGCGTCGGCGCCGAGGCCCGGGCCAACGAGTGGCCGCTCGAGCCGTCGGCGTGCCTGATCGGGTCGTGCACGAACTCGTCGTACGAAGACATCACCCGCGCCGCGTCGATCGCCCGCCAGGCTGCCGCGAAGGGGCTCACCGCCAAGGTCGACCTGCTCGTCACCCCCGGCTCCGAGCAGACGCGGGCGACGATCGAGCGCGACGGCCTGCTGGCCGATCTCGAGGCGATCGGGGCGACGGTGCTCGCCAACGCGTGCGGCCCCTGCATCGGCCAGTGGAGCCGGCCCGAGGCGATCACCGGCCAGACGAACACGATCGTCACCTCCTTCAACCGCAACTTCCCGAAGCGCAACGACGGTTCCGCGAACACGCTCGCGTTCGTCACCTCGCCCGACACCGTGATGGCGATCGCCCTCGCCGGCCGCCTCGACTTCGACCCGACGGTCGACACGATCACCGCCCCCGACGGCAGCGAGGTGACGCTCGACGCCCCGGTCGGGCAGGTGCTCCCCGATGCGGGCTACGACCCGGGCAAGAACACGTTCACGCCGCCGCCCGACGACGGCAGCGGTGTCGAGGTGATCGTGAACCCGACGAGCGAGCGGCTGCAACTGCTCGAGCCGTTCACGGCGTGGAACGGTGAGGACTACCTCGGTCTGCCCGTGCTCGTGAAGGCCCAGGGCAAGTTCACGACCGACCACATCTCGATGGCGGGGCCGTGGCTGAAGTACCGCGGCCACCTCGAGAACATCTCGGGGAACCTGTACCTCGGTGCGGTGAGCGCCTACCGCGACGGCCTGGTCGGCCAGGGCAAGAACCAGCTCACCGGCGAGATCGAGAGCTTCCCCGACATCGCGAGGGCGTACCACGAGGCCGACCAGCCGTGGGTCGTGATCGGCGACGAGAACATGGGCGAGGGCTCGAGCCGCGAGCACGCTGCGATGGAGCCCCGATTCCGCAACGGGCTGGTGGCGATCGCCCGGAGCTTCGCCCGCATCCACGAGACGAACCTCAAGAAGCAGGGCATGGTGCCGCTCACGTTCGCCGATCCTGCCACCTACGACCTGATCGACGAGGACGACCGGATCAACGTGCTCGGCCTCCCGCCGGTGCCCGGCCGGCCCGTGCAGTGCCAGATCGTGAAGCCCGACGGCACCACGATCGACTTCGAGGGCCACCACACCTTCAGCGACGAGCAGGTCGACTGGTTCCGCGGCGGTTCGGCCCTCAACATCGTGCGACAGAAGGTGGCGGCGGGCGAGGCCTGAGGAGTCGCGTCTGAGACGCCTCCGCTGCGCTCGAGGCGTGCCCGACGTCGCTAGGTTCGCGCGCCATGGACCTTCGAGAGGGCATTCGCACGACCGGCTCCGTCCGCGACTTCCTCGACGAGCCCGTCCCCGAAGAGACGGTCATCCAGATCCTCGACGATGCGCGGTTCGCGCCATCGGGCGGCAACCGGCAGCCGTGGCGGGTCGCCATCGTCCGTAATCCGTCGATCCGACGTTCGATCGGCGCGCTCATGCAACCCGTCTGGGACGAGTACATCGCAGCGATGCGGGAGGGTCAGGTGCCCTTCAACTCGGTCGACTACGCGCCACCGGCCGAGATCGCACACGTGCGGTACTCCGTGGTCGAGCAGATCGAGTCGGTGCCGGTCGTGCTCGTCGTGGCGGCCGACCTGCGGGTGCTGGCCGGCACCGACCTGACGCTCGACCGGCCGGCAATCGTGCCGGGCGCGTCGATCTACCCGTTCTGCTGGAGCGTGCTGCTCTCGGCGCGCGCCCACGGCCTCGGCGGTGTGCTCACCACGTTCCTGGGCCCGGCAGGAGTCAGCGGCCGCCGAGGTGCTCGAGCTGCCCGAGCACCACGCGATTGCGGGCGTGGTGTTCCTCGGCAGGGCCGAGCATCAGCCGACGAAGTTGCGGCGGTCGTCGGTGTCGTCGTTCGCGTCGTACGACACCTTCGAGGGCGCCCGAACCGGCTGAAGCACGAGCTGCTCACCGTCGGCGTCGTCACCGACGTCGTCGCTGCGGTCCTCGTTGACGAACGACTCGAGCTGTGCGATGCCGGCCTCGGACTGGAAG
Source organism: Ilumatobacter sp. (assembly GCF_030065885.1). Taxonomy (GTDB): domain Bacteria; phylum Actinomycetota; class Acidimicrobiia; order Acidimicrobiales; family Ilumatobacteraceae; genus Ilumatobacter. The sequence continues at coordinate 47,922 of NZ_JASJCS010000011.1, forward strand.
CGGAGCTTCGTCCACGACCAGCGCCGGTCACCGACCCAGACCGAGACGACTCGCCACCCGGCGATGCCGCCGAGGATCAGCAGCGCGGCTGCGGCGGCATCGATCCACCAGTGGTTCGCAGTGGCGATGATCGACAGCGTCATGAGCGTCGGGTGGATAACGATCAGCCAGCGCCATCGCGACTTGAGCACCGCGATGACGGCGATCGCCTCGATCATCGCCCACCCGAAGTGCAGCGACGGCATGGCGGCGATCTGGTTGGCGGTGCCCTCGAGTGCGTTCTTCGGGTAGATGCTCGGCCCGAACTCGCGCATGGTGTCGACGAACCCGTGCATCATCCGCGGCGGTGCCAGCGGGAACATCAGGTGGATCAGGAGCGCCGAGAACGTGGCGAACGCCATCAGGTTGCGGAACGGGCGATACCGGTCGTGGTGCCGGAGGTACAGCCACAGCAGCAGCCCGATCGCGGCGGGGAAGTGGAACCAGATGTAGTAGTGGTTGAGCAGCTTGATGATCGTGGGGTGATCGAGCAGGAAGCGCTGGAGGTTGTCCTCGAACGGCAGGCCCAACCACTCCTCGAGGCGGACGATGTCGCGGGCGTTGGCGAACGCCGCTCGGAGGTCGGTCCGGTTCACGCCGCGGATGGTGCGGTAGATGATCAGCAGGACACCGCAGATCGCGATCTCGACGAACAGCTGCGCTCCGTACCGGCTGCGCCACCACGACGCGACCGAGCGCACGGTGCCTCGTTCGCCCGCGCCTATCGCCGATCCCACGATCCTCTCCTCCTCGTGACAACAGTAGTCCCGTAACATCATCGACATGGAGCAGAATTTTCTGAAATCGGTGCTTTCCGACGTGACATGTGGCGCACCTCGTGGGTGACACCGTTATCCCACCCGTCGACCTGGCCGCCAGCCCACCGATGGCGGCTGCAGAACGTCACACACTCGTCACGTTCCTCGACTACTTCCGCTCGGTGCTCCTCCGCAAGGCGAGCGGGCTCACCCCCGAACAGCTCGCCACCCGCCTCGGACCCTCGACGCTGACGATCGGCGGCATCGTCAAGCACATGGCCGTCGTGGAGGACGGCTGGTTCCAGGAGGTCTGGCTCGACGCCGAGATGCCCGAGCCGTGGGCGTCAGTCGACTGGGAGCATCACCCCGACTGGGAGTTCGACACCGCCGGCGACGACTCCCCGACCGACCTGCTGCAGCTGTTCACGGCGGCCGTCGACCGCAGTCGAGCCGCCGTCGAGACCTGCGACGACCTCGACCTGCTCGCGGCCAGAGAGTTGTCGAGCGGGCCGACGAGCATGCGGTGGATCCTCGTGCACATGATCGAGGAGTACGCCCGCCACTGCGGCCACGCCGACCTCATCCGCGAGTCGCTCGACGGTTCGACCGGCGATTGACCGCGCCGGTGAGCGATCGGCAGATGACGAGTCGATGAAGTCCGGTGTGGGACGGAACCGATCCGTCCCCTCGGGCGTCTAGATCACGTGACGATGACCGACTCGTCGGCCGACCCATCACCCGGTTCCGCTGATCCGGCGAGCGCCGGCGAGCGTGGTCCCGCTTTGCCGACACCACTCCCACCACCGACCGTCGAGGGCGCACGCCACGGTCACGTCGAGCCGACCGAGTTCGAGACGTTCTGCGCCCGCGAGCATGCACGGCTGGCACGCGCGCTGTCGCTGGCGCTCGACAATCGCGAGCTCGGCCGCGACGCGGCGGCCGAGGCGCTGACGAGGGCGTTCGAACGCTGGGACGAGGTCAGGCTGCACGCCAACCTCACCGGCTGGGCCTACCGGGTCGGCCTCAACTGGGGCCGCTCCCGGCTGCGGCGCCGCCGGCGGGAGGTCTCGGTGGTGCTCGTCCCCGAGCGGCCACGACCGGCGCCCGAGATCGACGACGGCGTCGCCCGTGCGCTCGCACGACTCTCCACCGATCACCGCGCCGTCGTGGTCGGCCGCTACTACCTCGACTGGTCCGAGGCCGACGTGGCCGCCGCGCTCGACATCCCGCCCGGCACGGTCAAGAGCCGCCTGTCGCGGGCGCTCGCACAACTCGAACAACACCTGGAGCACGACGATGCCTGATCAGCACGAATCACCGATCCACGATCGCCTCCGCAGCACGCTCGCCGCGTCGGCCGAGGAGGTCGTCGTCGAGCCGAACCCGAGCGACGTGGTCACGGCGCGGGCGGCCTCGAAGCGGCGCCGACGCCGCGCACTGGTCGGCGGCGGCGTCGCGGCCACCCTGTTCGCAGGCGCCGGGCTGCTGATCGCGGTCACCGGCGGCGAGGACAGCGCGGTCCAGATCGCCGACGACGAGACCTCGGATGAGACGTCCGAGGACACCTCCGACGACGCAGGCGCCGCGGCGGCCAGCACCGGCGACGGCGCCGACACCTCGGCGACCGAGACCCGAGACACGGTGCCGCCGGAGGCGGGCACCGACGATGACGCCGCGACGTCGTCGGTGGCCGAGGTGGCGCCCGCGCTCCCGGCGTCGACCGAGAACGCGGTCCAGCTGCTGCCGTGGCACGACGGGTTCTTGAGCATCAGCCATGAGTTCGAGCCCCAGCCGCTCACGCCGCTGCCCGACGAGATCGTCGCGTTGTTCCCACCCGAGGTGCAGGAGGCGTTTCCCGACGGATTGCCGCCGACGATCCAAGAGGCGACCGAGGTCCTCGGCGAGGCAGGGCTGCTCGACGAGGTCTCAGCGGTGCTCGAGGAGCATCCCGAGGCGTCGGACGCGATCTACGCGACGCCGCCACCACCGCCGCGCCTCACCGCACGGTTCACCACCGACGGCGTCGACTGGACCACGACCGAGATCGAGCTCCCGCTGCAGTTCGGCCATCAGTTCAGGGTCGCGGGCGACCGGCTCGTCGCATGGGGCGTGGACGAGCCGACCTACGACGAGAGGCCCGGGCGGCCCGACGACGACGGCACGAGGACGCTCGTGATCGCGACGACGACCGATCTCGTCACGTGGAGCACGGTCGAGGTCGAGCTCGCGGTCACACCGACCGTCGACGAGTTCGTCCACACCGACATCTGGGTCGAGAGCGTGGCGCTGTCGGGCGATCGCTGGTTGGCACTCGCGCAGCAGCACACCTGGTTCGACTTCGAACAGCTCCTGCCCGACGACATCCGCGAGATGATGCAGAGCCGTGGCGGCGGGGGGTACAGCAATTCTTCGAGCGGCATCGAGGTCGAGGTCTTCGACGAGGCCGGCGAACGCACGACCTTCGAGTTCACGTGGGAGGAGCTCGGTCTCGACGGCAACCCCGAGCCCTTGAGGTTCGAGCCCGACATGAGGTTGCTGGGCGGCGACCTCGGCGGCGATCACGGCGAACTGCCGTTGCCCGACGACTTCGGGTGGGGCACGCTCACCACACTCGACGACGAGTTCGTGCTGATCACCGACTCGAAGATGCTCAGCAGCGCCGACGGGAGCGCCTGGACGTCGCTGCCGGGTGTCCCGGTCGGTTCCCACATCACCTCGATCGTGCCGATCGACAACGGCCATCTGATCGTGGGGGATTCACTCGAGGGCCCGCAGGCGTGGATCCGAGCCGCCGACGGCTCGCTCACCGAGGCCCAGCTCCCCGAGCTCCCCGAGCGGTACGGACTGTGGAACCAGGGTTCGTCGGCGGCATGGATCACCGAGGTGCACGACGACGTCATCGAGGACTGGAAACCGGTCACCATCACGGTCGAGCACGAGGGCTTCGTCCTCGTGCAGACCGACGGTCCCGACGGCTCGAGCTATGTCCTCACCGACGCTGCGACCGGTGAGGTCGTCCAGTCGGCCACGATCGACTACCGCGACGAGTCGACCCAGACATGGGAGTTCGACGAGGAGAGCGGCACGGCGTCGATCGTGATCCGAGACGACGCCGGCGACGAGTTGGTGCGTATCCCGGAAGAGGTCTTCGCCGAAGCCGCCGAAGCGGCGTACGACGCCATCGACGTGCCCGCGGTCGAGGAGGAGTGGTCGCCCGACTTCTGGCTGATCGCCACGACGAACGGTGTGGACTGGCTGGTGCGCGATCTCGACGATCCCGATCCCGAGGGCGAGTTCGCCATCTGGCCGCAGTTCGCCGCCGTCAACGGCGATCGGATCCTGTACCAGACCGTCGACGGCTGGGTGTTCGAGCAGTTGTAGGTGACGCTGCCGCGAGCGCGCCCGGTTAGCGTCGGGCGCGCGATGCGGATCTTCCTCACCCACAACCCAGAGGATCTCGACGCGTACTACGGC
>NZ_JASJCS010000104.1 GCF_030065885.1 Ilumatobacter sp.
GGGTAGCCGCCGGGGTTGGGGTAGCCGCCGGGGTTGGGGTAGCCGCCGGGGTTGGGGTAGCCGCCGGGGTGAGCGAAGAAGACGTGGTTCGGCCGCGCGGCGAAGCCCCTCGACCTGAGCTCGCGGCCGGCCGCCACCGGGTCGGGCACGCCGCGGATCAACAGCAGCTGGTCATCGGTCGGCTCGGTGCGTGACAGCACCGCTTCGTTGGAGCGATCGGCCAGGTCGCCCACACGCTCGCGCAGTGCCGTGAGCGCGCGTCGTTCGACGATCAGCTGGTTGGGTCGGTACGCGAACGGCTGCCCGGCCCCGTCGGTCCGGAATTGCACCCTCGTGTCCCATGGGTCGGTGGTCAGTCGATCGACGTACGCTGCGCTCATGTCTCGGCCCCCGGTTGATGCTCGACACGGGAAGCATGGCACGTGACCGACCGCGCTGACGTCGATATTCTCGCCCCTGGCGTCCTCGACAAGCTGGTGCAGACCCGGCCTGCCGACGCGTTGGCGCTGAGCCGCGAGTGGCTCACGTCGCATCCGGCGGCCGGCGTCGATCGGGTCGTGGTCCGTGGCGGCATGGCACGAGCGTTGTTCGAGCTCGGCCTTGTCGAGCACGCCGTCGAGAACATCCGTCGCATCGACCGAGAGCGCGATCACTCCGATGGATCGATCGAGAGCGATCCACGCGTGGTCTCGGTGTACATGAGCGGCGCGGCGATCCTCGCTGAGGCCGGTCTGGTCGACGACGCGCTCGAGCGGCTCGACCTCGTCGAGCAGTCCGAGGCGCTGGCCAGCCTCGGACGCGTCCTGGTCCAGCGCGCGTACGTCCTGACCCACGCGGGGCGTCCGAGGGCTGCTCTCGAGCAGTTCGAGCGCGCCGAGCTGCTGCTGGTCGAGGACGGCGACGAACTCGGTGTGCTGCGGCTCGCCGTGAATCGCGGCGTCGTCCAACTGCAACGAGGACAGCTCACCGAGGCCGAGGGGGACTTCCGCCGGGCCGACTCGCTCGCGCAGACGCTCGGCCAGACGGCCATGCGCGCCGGCATCGCCTCGAATCTCGGCATCGTGTTCGCGCGCCGCAGGCAGCTCCGCGACGCACTGCGACAGTTCGACATCGCACGGGCGATCCACGCCGAGGTCGGGCAGCCCGGCCGGATGGTCGCCGTCACCGAGATCGACCGCGCCGAAGCGCTCATGCACGCCGGTCTGGTCGCCGACGCCGTCGAGGCGGCCGAGAACGGGCTCCGTCACGTCGAGCCGACCGGCAACCGGGTGGTCGTCGGCGATTGTCGCCTGCTGCTGGCGCGCACGCTGCTCGCGGCCGGCCGGCGGCGGGCGGCGCGTCGGGCAGCACGCGCTGCCGCCGACGTGTTCCGCTCGAGCGGCCGGCAGCGGATGGAGCCACACGCGGCGCTGGTCGAGCTGCAGGCGGCGCTCCTGGATGCCGACCGGTTCGAGTCGGTCAACGCCGCGCTGACCGAATCCGCACGCCTGCTCGACGAACTGGTCGACGGTGGGTGGGATCAGCTCGCCGACGAGCTCCGCGTCGAACGGGTACGGGCCGCGTTCGCGTGGGGCGCCCACGGGCAGGTCGCCCGCGACCTCGAGTGGCTCCGTCCGGGCGCGCGCAGTGGTGAGCGCAACGCGGCGCTGGCCGGGTGGTACGCGGAGGCGATCCATCGTTCGATCAACGGTGACGATCCGGGCGGCCTCGACGCCTGCCGATCGGGCCTCGATCTGCTCGACGACATCGTGGCCGAGTCGCCGACGCTCGAACGGCGATCGGCGGCGATGCGACTCGGCGAGGACCTCAGCCAGCTGACGATCGAGCTCGCCGTCGGCCTCGGCGACGCCGACACCGTGCTGGCTGCCGCCGAGGGCACCCGCGCCCGGGCATTGCACGACGAGCTGGCAGAGCCGCGCCGCCACCGGCCGCTCACCGAGGCGGGCGCCGAGCAGCTGCGGCGCGAGCTGGCCAGCCGCCTCGGCGACCGCGTGCTCGTCGAGTGGGTCGTCGTTCGTGGCGAGGTCTGGGCGGTGGTGGCCGACGCCGACAAATACCGCCTCGTCCGAGTCGCCCCGGTGAGCGAGGTGCGGCGGGCGATCGACCGCCTCGTCGTCTGGCTCGATCTCGCGCCGTCGGAACCGGACGCGTCGAGCGGCCGGGCCCGTCGTGCCGCGGCGCTCCTCGACGAGCTCCTCTTCGCACCCCTCGGGCTCCCCGCCGATGTCGGGATCGTCCTCGTACCGGTCGATCTGCTCCACGGCATTCCGTGGTCGGGGCTGCCCACCTTCGACAAACGGCCGATGGTCATCGCGCCCAACGCGCAGGTGTGGATCGAGGCCGACCGCCGGACGAAGGATCCCACTCGTACCGTCGGCCTCGTGCTCGGTCCCGGCGTGGGCGGATCGCTTCCGGAACACGACGCCGTGGCCGCCGTGTACCCCGACGCACGGATCGAGGTGGGCGACGCGGCGACGGCCGACACGACGCGGTCCATGCTGTCCGGCACCGGGCTCGTGCACATCGCCGCGCACGGCCGCTTCCGCTCGGACCACCCGTTGCTGTCCACCCTGCAACTCCACGAGGGCACGGCCACGCTCTACGAGACGCTGCCCGAGCGCCTGCGTTCGCAGCTCGTGATCCTCTCGAGCTGCGAAGGCGGCGCCCAGGGCACGACCGACGGCTCGGAGGTGCTCGGGTTCTCGGCGGTGATGCTCGCCCGCGGGGCGGCGGCCGTCCTCGCGCCGCTCACGATCGTGCCCGACCTCGAGTGCGCCGACTTCGTCGCCGACGTCCACCACGAGCTGGCGGCCGGCGAGCCGTTCGCCTGCGCCGTCGCCAACGTGCGGGGAAGGTGGCTGGGCGACGACGACCTGAGCCGCTGGGCGGTGGCGTCGTCGTTCAGTTGCTTCGGGGCCGGAGCCGTGACCGTGGAGGCTCAGAAGGCTCCGTGACGGCCGGCGCCGTCGGCGAACCTGGTGGCACCCTCGGCCGTCTCACCCGACGCGACGACGTCGAGGCCGAGTCGGGTCTCGCGTTCGAGCGCCTCGTCGAAGGTGAGGTCCCACTGCTCGTAGCTCGACCGTCGATCCGATCGCATGCAGCTCTGCGGGAAGCCGGCCAGCTGGTGGGCGAGCTCGACGGCTGCGGACAGCGCCCCACCGGGTTCGGTGATGCGGTTGGCCAGACCCATGCGCCGCGCCTCGTCGCCGCTAACGCCGCGGCCCGTCAGGATCAGATCGAGCGCATGGCTGTGCCCGAGCATCCTCGACAGCCGCACGGTGCCGCCGTCGACGAGCGGCACACCCCACCGTCGGCAGAAGACGCCGAACACGGCATCGCTCGCGGCGACCCTGAGATCGCACAGCATCGCCAGCTCGAGGCCGCCCGCCACCGCGAACCCTTCGACGGCGGCGATCGTCGGCTTCGTGAGCGCCATCCTGCTGGGCCCCATCGGTCCGTCGAGCGCCATGTCGACGTCGATCCGGTTGCCGCGACCGGTCGAGATCGCCTTGAGGTCGGCACCGGCGCAGAACGTGTCGCCCGCGCCGGTGAGCACGGCGACCGAGAGCGAGTCGTCGCCCTCGAACCTCCGGAACGCGTCGGCGAGCTCACCGGCGGTCGGCCCGTCGACTGCGTTGCGGACGTCGGGCCGATCGATCGTGATCACCGCAACGGGGCCGTCGACGTCGAAGCGAACCTGCACCCCCGCGGTCCTACTACGTCGTCGCCGGCACGTACGATTCGTGGATGCCGGAGGGGGACACGCTGCGCCGGCTCGCCACACGAATCGACGACCGCTTCGGCGGCGACGTGGTCACCCGCTGCGAGATGCGCGACCCGCGGCTCGCGTTGGTCGACCTGTCCGGCCGGCGCCTCGTCGGTGCCGATGCATACGGCAAGCACCTCTTCGTGCGCTTCGACGACGGCCGCTCACTCCACGCTCACCTCCGGATGTCCGGCAGCTTCGAGGTCGGTCGACCGTCTCGCGAGCCGACCTGGAAGCGCCGCGCCGAGCTGTGGTTGACGAACGGACGGCTCACCGCCGTCGACGTGCCCGTCCTCGACGTGCTCGACACCGACGACGAGCACACGGTCACCGATCGGCTGGGCCCTGACCTGTGTGCGCCCGACGGCGCGCCCGACCCCGACGAGATCGCCGTCCGGCTGGTCGCCGACCCCGAAGCGCCACTCACCGGCGCGCTACTCGACCAGCATCGAGTCGCCGGCTTCGGCAACATCTACGTCAACGACGTCCCCTTCATCGTCGGTGTCAGCCCGTTCCAGCCGGTCGGCGCGATCGACGGACTGAGTGGACTCGTCGCGATCGGCGTCGCGCTGATCCGCACGAACGCCGAGCGCGGCCCGCAGAACACGACGGGGCGCCGGCTCGGTACCGACGCCCGCTGGGTGCACGGAGCGGGCCGCCGTCCCTGCCCGGTGTGCGGCGGGAGGCTGCGCTATCAGGCCGAACGCGAGACACCGTGGGGTCGGTCGATCACCTGGTGCCCCGACTGCCAGCGCTCTGGCGACCGCGTCACGGCCGACCTCGAACGTGCCCGGCGTCTGATCGCGCTCCACCCGGCGACCAAGCAGGCGATCTTCCCGCGCCGCTGACGCTCAGATCTGCCGGCCGTGGTGCTCCCAGTGGGGGTCCCGGAGCAGGCGCTTCACGAGCTTGCCCGTGGCGGTGCGGGGCAGCGCGTCCGGGAACTCGAACGAGCGCGGGACCTTGTAGCCCGCGAGTGTCTCGCGGCAGAACGCCTGCAGTTCCCGAACCGTGTCCTCGTCGCCCGTCGAGCCGTCGACGAGCAGCACGGCCGCGCAGACCCCTTCGCCGAACTCGTCGTCGGGAATTCCGAACACGGCGGCGTCGACGACCGACGGATGTGTCACCAACCGAGCCTCGATCTCGGCCGGATAGATGTTCACGCCGCCGCTGATGATCATGTCGATCTCGCGGTCCGAGAGGAACAGGTAGCCGTCGTCGTCCAGGTAACCGATGTCGCCGACCGTCACGACGCCAGGGGCCAGGTGCGCGGCGGCGGTCTTCTCGGGGGCGTTGTGGTACGACATGTCCCCGCCCAGCCGGTTGTGGATGTAGATCGTCCCGACCTCGCCGGCCGCGAGCCGCTCGCCGTCCTCGCCGACCACGAGGATCTCCGACAGCGGTGAAGCGGGACCCACGCTGCCGGGCTTCGCGAGCCACTGCTCGCTCGAGATCAGGGTGCCGATGCCTGCGTCGGACGCCGCATACGTCTCGTGGATCACGGGGCCCCACCACTCGATCATCGCCCGCTTGATGTCGGGCGGGCACGGAGCCGCCGTGTGCCACACCGTTCGCAGCGTCGACCCGTCGAAGGCGGCCTTGACGTCGTCGGGCAGGCGCAGCAGGCGGGCGAAGTGGGTCGGGACGAAGTAGGCGTTCGTGATGCCCAGCGCGTCGATGTCCGCGAGGACGCCTGCGGGATCGAATCGCTGCCGCAGCACGATCGTGCATCCCGCGGCGAAGGGGACGGCCCCGAAGACGTACGGGCCGCCGTGGTACAGCGGGGCAGTGACGAGTGAGCGTCCCCCGCGGTCGATCCCGAACAGGTCGGTGTACCCGTCGACCGCCAGCTGGCCGAGCTCGATGTCGCCGCCGAGCGGCACGCCGGTGGAGCGCACCCCCTTCGGGTTGCCGGTCGTGCCCGAGGTGTACATCATCACCGAGCCGAGCGTCTGGTCCTCGGGCTCGGCCGGTGAGGCGTCGGCCAGCATCTGCTCGTACGACGTGCCGCTGCCGGTCGGCTCGGCGCCCGTCACCACGACGTCGATCGGCGCGCCGAGGCGGTCGACGGCGGCGAGCGCGAGATCGATGAACTCGCCGTCGACCACGACCGCACTCGCCCCGCTGTCGCCGAGCACGTAGGCGACCTCGGCGGCGCTGAAGTGCCAGTTGACCGGCGGGAACAGGTAGCCGCCGTGGAAGAGTGCGCTGCTCGCCTCGAGGAACTCCCGGCGGTTGCCGCACAGCAGCGCGACGGTCGAGCCCGCCTCGTGCCCACGGGCACGCAGACCGTCGAGGCACCGGTTGACGCGCTCGTCGAACTCGCGCCACGTGAGCGACCCGGCGTCGTCGATGACGGCGGCCTCACCGCCGCGACTCGACGCATGCGGTGCGCTGAGGCGAGCCATCAGCGCACCGTAGCGATCACCCGTGAATCGGCTTGCGTCGGGTGCTCAGGATCATGCCGGCGCCGAGCATGACGAGCAGCATGCCCATCAGGATCAGCGGGCGATCGTTGTCGCTGCCCGTGCGGGGCAGGAGCTGCACGACGGTCGTCGTCGGGGCGATGGTGGTCGTCGGCGGTTGCTGGGCGACCGACGTGGTGGTGACGACCGGGATGTCGACGCTGACGCCGGTCCTGGCCGACAGGTCGCAGACCTCGCCCGGGGCGGGGTCGCAACTCAGATCGGTCGCAGCCTGCTCGACGAACCAGCGACCCTCGCCGACCGCTCCGCCGATCGAGTCGGGCAGCGGCTCGGGCTCGAGCGCCGCGAGGTAGTTGCCGATCGCCATCGACTGGTTGAGGATCGCGTCGGACGACGTGAGCTCGGGGTCGACCGTCACCAGCAGCGTGATCGCCGGCGTGAACTCGCCCGGCGCCACGGCCTCGGCGAGGTCGCACCGCACGAGCTGCGGTCGGGTCGCCTCGACGAGCGTGCAGCTGCCGGCCGCCTCGCCGCCCACGATCTCGTAGTTGCCGTCCTCGTAGATGACCTCGGGTGGCAGCCGGTCGAAGATCGTGACCGGATCGAGCGTCAGCGCCCCGGTGTTCTCGGCGATGAGCGTGTAGTTCAGCTCGTCGCCGGGCTGCACGCTGGTCTTGTCGACCGTCTTCTCGAGCGAGATCGCCGCGAACGTGTTGGCGATGACGACACTGGTCGTCTCGTTCTTGTGGCCGTTCAGGATGAAGTCGTTCGGCGTGACCGATGTCGCCGACGCGTTGCCCGCGTCGACCTCTTCGATCTTGTACGTGATGCCCTCGGGGTTGAGCGTCGACGGCAGCGGCACGGTGATCGACTCACCGGCGGTCAGCTCGAACGTCTCGCTCTCTGGGACGAACGTGTCGCCCACCAGCCGGGAGACCTGGATCGTGTACACGGGCGCCGGATCGCCGGGCTCGCGCTCGGGGCCCTCGACGACCTTCTCGACGATGACGTCCTGCTGGCAGAACTCCTCCGGCGCGGTGGACGTCGCAACGACGCGACCCTCGTACAACACGTCGAAGGTCTCGCTGGCGCTCGACACCACGACCGAACCGTTGGCCGGGATGGTCGCCGACCCGTCGATCCACGTGACGTCGATCGGAACGTCCTCGTTGTTGGTCAGGCGATGCCAGTAGCGCTCGACCTCGTCGTTGACGTCGATGTCGAAGCAGATCGCCGTGACGCTTGTCGACGGCACGCAGTCGGGGGAGTCGGGCGGCAGCTGCGGATCCCATTCGCACGGCAACGTGGTCGTGGTGGTCGTGGTCGACGTGGTCGTGGTGGTCGTCGGCGCCGTCGTCGTGGTCGTCGTGCTGGTGGTCGTCGTCGTCGGCGGGAGCGTCGTCGACGTCGTGGTCGTGGTGGTGCTGGTGGTGGTCGTCGTCGTGGTGGTGGGCGGCACGAACGGTTGCACGATCGTCATCCCCACGAGCCAGGCGAACGATGCCGGCAGGTTGTTGCTCTGCAGGTCGTCGGCCGAGAGCGCCTGCACGCTCAGGCTGCCGACGCCGGCCGGCACCGGCACCTCGATCATCACCGTGTCCCACTCGGCGCCGTCGAACGACCCGAACAGGTTGGAGTAGCGGAGCTCGACCCCGTCGACGATGACCTCGATCGAGTTCGGCCGCTGGGTGGGCAGATCGGGCCCCTCGACGCTGCTGGCGAACATCACGATGTCGACGATGCGGTCGATCGGTGCCGGTTCGAAGGTGAACACCTGCGGAACGGTCGTGTCGAGCGGCGCGGGGAAGTTGATGAATGCCAGGTCGTTGCCGTCGACGAGGCCGATCTCGACCTCCGGACCGCCGTCGTCGTAGATCGCGATCAGCCCGAAGCCGTTGTCGACCAGGTCGAAGTCCATGTCGCTGACCGTGACCGAGTTCGAACCGGCGGCGATGATGCCGAGCTGAGTGATGTCGGCGCGGTACGTCGAGCTGTGGTGCTGGCCCAGCGCAGAGCTGAAGAAGAACGTCGGGCCACCGATCAGCGTGCCGGTGACCGAGTTGCCGTTGACCGAGACGGTGTCGTCGGCCCCCGTCCCGGGCGCCGAGTGCTGGCCCTCCCAGTAGGCGAGAACCTGGGTGACGGTCGCCCCTGCCGGGACGTCGAGCGTGAACGTGGCCGGACCGTCCTCGGTGCCGACACCCGCTGCTGCGGCGCCGGTACCCGCCGCGATCGGTACCGACGGATCACCGAGCGTCTCGGTGCCGTCCGCGAAGACAGGGGGCGCCATCACGGCCAAGCCCAGCGCGATCACCGCCGCGCCTGCCCAGCGCCGCGTCCGTCCTTGGTCCACCGACCCTTGGTCCACCGACTCGCCCATAGGGTGCTCCTCGCTCTGATCCCCACTTCCGCTTGAACGTACCTTAAGCGGTTCCACCACCACGTGTGAACGAGAATCCCCCGGTTTGGGACCGGTCGCGCGTTATCGACCACGCAGTGTGGTCAATCCGGTGAGGCGCGTGGTCTACGACGGCGTTCCTTGACGAAGCATGCGACGCAGGATCTTGCCGCTCGCCGACTTCGGGATCTCCTCGACGAACTCGACGAGGCGCACCTGCTTGTAGCTCGCCACGTGTTCGGAGACGTACGCCTGCACCTCGTCGACCGACAGCTCGGCGCCGGGCTGGGCTACGACGAACGCCTTGGGCAGCTCGCCGGCCTCCTCGTCGGGGATACCGATCACGGCGACGTCGGCGATCTTCGGATGCGCGACCAGGAGCGCCTCGAGCTCGGCAGGCGGCACCTGGAAGCCCTTGTACTTGATCAGCTCCTTCACCCGGTCGACGATCGTGACGTGGTGGTGCTCGTCGATGACGGCGATGTCGCCGGTGTGCAGCCATCCGTCGGGGTCGATCGTGTTGCGGGTGGCGACCTCGTTGTTGAGGTACCCCTTCATCACCTGCGGCCCGCGCACCCACAGCTCGCCCTCGGCGCCGACGGCGCGGTCCTCGCCCGTCTCGGGGTCGACGAGGCGGCACTCGGTGTTCGGGATCGTGACCCCGGACGTGCCCGGCCGGAAGTCCCCGACGACGGTGCAGTGGCTGACCGGGCTCAGCTCGGTCATGCCGTAGCCCTGCACGACCTCGCAGCCGATGCGGTTCGCCGCCTCGGCGGCCAGGTCGGCGCCGAGCGGCGCGGCACCGGAGAAGACCTGCTTGACCGAGCTCAGGTCGAACTGGTCGACCAGCGGGTGCTTCGCCAGCGCCAGCACGACCGGCGGGACGGCGAAGAAGCGGGTGACGTGGTGCTCCTGCACGATGGTCAGCGCCTGTTCGAGGTCGAAGCGCGGCATCGTCACCACGGTCGCGCCACCGGCGAGCGAGGCGTTCATCAGTACCTGCATGCCGTAGATGTGGAAGAAGGGCAGGAACGACAGCGCCACCTCTCCCTCGTGCTCGAGCTGGATGCACGGTTCGGCCTGGGCGATGTTCGCGACCAGGTTGTGGTGGGTGAGCATGACGCCCTTCGGCAACCCGGTCGTGCCCGAGCTATAGGGGAGCACGACGACGTCGTCGTCGAGATCGACGGGCACCTGCTCGATCGGTTCGCCGAGGAGCTCGAGCGCGTTGCCGGTGCCCTCGGCGCCGTCGAGGGTCAGCACCTCGCTCACGTCGGTGCCGTCGATCGCGGCCTGCGCGGTCTCGGCGAACATGCCGATGGTGATGAGCATCGAGGCACCGGCGTCCTGGAGCTGGAAGCGGACCTCCTCGGCGCCGTAGACCGGGTTGATCGTGGTGACCGTGCCGCCCGCCACGGCGACGCCGTGGAACACCACCGCGTACTCGGGGATGTTCGGCGCCATGATCCCGAGCGTGTCGCCCGTGCCGAAGCCTCGGGCGGCCAGGCCGCCGGCGAAGCGGTGGATCATGTCGTGCAGCTGACCGAACGTGTAGCTGCGACCGCTCGGCCCGTCGATGACCGCGACCCGCTCGGGGTCGGTCGCCGCGTAGCGCATCACGTGCTCGGTCACGGACACGTCGGGAATGGCGACGTCTGGCATCGGGCTCCGGTGGATGATCATGCGCCGAGACTAGTGAGGGCGCCCGCGTGCGGTCTCAGGAGCGTTCGAGGAACCGCAGCGCCGCGAGCGCCGACTCGCGGCGCCAGCGTCCGACGTGGTCCGGCTCGTCGCTCGCCGTCAGCGCCTCGATGGCGGGGCGCAGCCGTTCGAGCTGCACCTCGAAGAGTTCGTCGACGTCGAGCCCCGACCGCTCGCGCAGGGCGACCTTCACGAGGAACTCGGTGCGGAGGTCCCGGAGGTGGTCGACCGGCGCGCCGAGCCATGCGCGTCGGCGGCGCCGCCCCGCCGGTGTGATGGCGAGCTCGGCGCGGCGTTCCGCGGCGTCCCTGGTCGCGAGGCCGAGCTCGACGAGATGGTCGACCGAGCGATACGTGAGTGCGCGGCTCAGGGACCAGATCCGTCCGAGCTCGCCGTCGGGAGCGAGCAGCTTGACCAGTGCCCAACCGTGCGTCCGACCCTCGCCGATGATCGCGAGGCACACGTGATCGGCGAGCGAGGGCTGCGTCGTCGGCACGGGAGGAGTGTACGTTCGATGCCATCGTTAGTCAGGAACTGACTAGTCTGCACCGATGGCCCGCAGCCGGATCGTCCTGGTCGGCGTCGCAGCCGCTGTGACACCGGCGCTCGGTTGCGGCGGTTCCGCCCGCGAGGAGGTGACGGTGTTCGCTGCGTCGTCGCTCGTCGACGTGTTCGAGGAGATCGCAGTGGCATACGAGTCGCAGCATCCCGACGTCGACGTCGTGGTCAGCCCGGGCGGTTCGTCGTCGCTCGCCGCGCAGATCGAGAACGGTGCACCCGCCGACGTGTTCGCCGCCGCCGACGTGCGCAGCATGGAACGGGTGCTCGGCGCGGTTGCCGTCGCCGAGCAGCCCCAGGTGTTCGCCGTCAACCGGCTGGCGATCGCCGTCGAGGCCGGCAACCCGCTCGGCATCGCGGGTCTCGGGGACCTCGTCGACGACCGGCTCGTCGTCGTGCTCGCGGCTGCCGAGGTACCGGCGGGCGGCTACGCGAACGAGGTCCTGACCCGCGCCGGCGTCGACGTCCAGGTCGACTCCTCCGAGCAGAGCGTGCGCGCGGTGGCGACCAAGATCGCGCTCGGCGAGGCCGACGTCGGGCTGGTGTACCGCACCGATGTGCTGGCGAGCGCTGGTGAGCTGACCGAGGTCGCCATCCCCGACGCTGTGAACGTGCGTGCCGAGTACCCGATCGTCGCGCTCGGCAGCGACGACGTCGCCCGCGACGTCGTGGCGTTCGTCCTCGGCGACGCCGGCCGGGCAGCGCTCGCCGATGCCGGGTTCGAGCTGCCGTGAACGGGCGCCGCACCCGCCCGACGGCCCGGCCACCGGCGATCCTCCTGGCGGCAGGCGTCGTCGGGGCACTGGTGTTCGTCGCTCCGCTCGTTGCGCTCGTCGTGCGGGCGCCGTGGCGTTCGTCGTTCGACATCGTGGGCGAGGGGCCCGTCCGCACCGCCCTGTGGCTCTCGCTCACGACCTCGATCACCGCCACCGCGCTCTCGATCGTGCTGGGTGTCCCGCTGGCGTGGCTGCTCGCACGCACGAGCCTGCCGGGCCGCGGTGTCGTGCGCGCGGTGTGCACGCTGTCGATGGTGTTGCCGCCCGTCGTCGCCGGGGTCGCGCTGTTCCTCGCGCTCGGCCGGCGAGGCGTGCTCGGCGAATGGCTCGATCGCTGGTTCGGCGTCAGCCTCCCGTTCACCACGCCGGCCGTGGTCCTGGCACAGGTCTTCGTGGCGATGCCGTTCCTGGTACTGACGGTCGAGGCGGCGCTGCGGCAGCTCGACGTGCGATACGAGGACGCGGCCCGGACACTGGGTGGCCGCGAACTGTACGTCTTCCGGCGCGTCACGCTGCCGGCGATCCGCCCGGCCCTCGTCGCCGGCGCCGTCCTCACGTGGGCGCGGGCGCTCGGTGAGTTCGGCGCGACGATCACGTTCGCGGGCAGCTTCCCGGGGACGACGCGGACCATGCCACTCGAGACCTACCTCGCGCTCGAGAACGACCCCGATCGGGCCGTGCTCCTCAGCCTCGTGCTGGTGACGGTCTCGTTCGTCGTGCTCTACGCGCTGCGAGATCGGTGGCTGGGGGCAGCGCTGCGAGGGGCGTCGACGTGACACTCCACATCGAGGCGGGGGTCGACGTGGCCGGGTTCCGGGTCGACGTCGACCTCACGGTCGAGCGCGGCGAGACCGTCGCGCTCGTCGGGCCGAACGGCGCCGGCAAGTCGTCGGTCCTGCGTGCCATCGCCGGGCTCCTGCCGGTCACGTCGGGCCGGGTGCTCTTCGAGGGTCGCACCTGGGACGACCCGCGCGCCGGCGTGTTCGTCGACCCTGCGGTGCGGCGGGTCGGCGTGGTGTTCCAGCAGTACCTCCTCTTCGATCACCTGTCGGCGCTCGACAACGTGGCGTTCGGGCTGCAGGCAGCCGGGACGGCGCGGACCGAGGCGCGCGCGATCGCCCGCGATCACCTCGAGCGACTCGGGCTGGCCGAGGTCGCGGCCCAGCGCCCGGCGACGCTGTCCGGCGGGCAGGCTCAACGGGTTGCGATGGCACGCGCGCTCGCGATCTCGCCGCCGGTGCTCCTGCTCGACGAACCGATGGCGGCGCTCGACGTGTCCGCCCGATCGGCGGTGCGCCACGACCTGCAGCGCCGCATGTCGTCGATCGACGCCTGCCGGCTGCTCGTGACGCACGACCCGGCCGACGCGTTCGCGCTCGCGGACCGGTGCGTGGTGTTGGAGGCCGGGCGGATCACGCAGCACGGCACGTTGCCCGAGCTCGCCGCAGCGCCCCGGACCTCGTACATCGCCGATCTGGTCGGCACCAACCTCCTCCATGGCGAGCTCGACGGGGGCCGCTTCCGTGCCGACCAGGGCTTCGAGCTCGCGGTCGGCGCGCACGATGCCCGTGACGGCGCCGTGCTGGCGAGCGTCCGGCCGGCTGCGATCGCGCTGCACCGCGATCGACCCGAGGGCAGCCCGCGCAACGTCTGGTCGACGCACGTCGTCGCGACATCGGCCACGGCCGACCGTGTGCGTGTCCGCCTGGCCAGGCCGGCCGACCTCGTCGTCGAGGTCACCCCGCGCGGCTACGACGCGCTGGGGCTCGACGTCGGCGACCAGGTGTGGGCGTCGGTCAAGGCGTCGGAGATCACCGTCGTGCCGGACTGAGGCACGGCCCGGACCCGGGCCCGGACGTAGTAGATCCACGAGATGATTCCGATCGACCCGGAACGGGTTTCGGGACCAGGAGCCTCGTTCACCTCAGCGGCGTGAGCATCTGCGGTGTCGTGGGTCTGTGTCCCCGAGTTGCATCTCGTGGATCTGGCTGAAGTATCGCGCCGCTGTCAACCCCCAGCTACCGTCGCCGCATGCGCCAGACCGATCCCGTCCTGATGGGCCCCGGGCCCTGCAACGCCTATCCCGAGGTCATGGAGGCGTTCGCACGGCCGGTCATGGGGCACCTCGACCCGTCGTTCCTCGCCCTGATGGACGAGGTCGGCGACCGGCTCAGGCAGGTGTTCCGTACCGCGAACCCGCTCACGTTCGCGGTGTCGGGAACCGGCTCGGCGGGGATGGAGGCGGCGTTGGTGAACTTCGTCGGCGAGGGCGACACCGTGGTCATCGGCGTCAACGGCGTGTTCGGCGGTCGGATGTGCGACGTCGCGGCGCGGTGCGGCGCCGAGGTCGTCCGCGTCGAAGCGCCGTGGGGCACCCCGATCGACCCGCAGCAGCTGCTCGATGCACATCCGTCGCCGTCGATGATCGCGGTCGTGCACGCCGAGACGTCGACCGGTGTGCGCAACGATCTCGCCGAGCTCGGCGCAGCGAAGGGCGATGCGCTGCTCCTGGCCGACTGCGTGACGTCACTCGGCGGGATCGACCTGCGGGTCGACGAGTGGGGCGTCGACATCGCGTACAGCGGCACGCAGAAGTGCCTGGGTGTGCCCCCGGGGCTCGCGCCGCTGACCGTGTCCGAGCGAGCCCTCGGCCGCCTGCGCGACGTGCCGCAGTCGTGGTACCTCGACCTCAACATGATCGCCAGGTACGTGATGGGGGAGGGCGCCCGCGCCTACCACCACACGGCGCCGATCTCGATGGTCTACGCCCTCCATGCCGGCCTCGGTGTCCTGCTCGACGAGGGGCTCGACGCGTCGTTCGCACGCCACAGCGCGTGCGGCGGAGCGCTCCAGGACGGCCTCGAGGCGCGCGGCTTCGAGCTCTTCGCCCAGGAGGGCAGCCGGCTGCCCCAGCTCACGTCGGTCTGGGTGCCCGATGACCGGCTGCCGGCCGGCGCGACCGAGGCCGACGTGCGCCGCACGCTGCTCGAGGAGTACGGCATCGAGATCGGCGGCGGCCTGGGCGACCTCGCAGGCAAGGGTTGGCGGATCGGCTGCATGGGCCACACTGCGCGGCGGCGCAACGTCGCGTTGCTGCTGGCGGCGCTCGACGACGTACTCGTCGGCTAGACACCCCCGACCGCTTCACCTCCGGCGCGTCATCCCGGACGCGTCACATCCACGAGGTGGATCCGATCGACCCGGACAGGTTTCGGGACCAGGAGCCATGTTCGCCTCGAGCGTCCCGTTGCCGAACCGCTGTCGGTGTCGTGGATCTGCGTCCCCGTGCTCACCTCGTGGATGTGCAATCAGTATGTCCAGGGCCCGAAAAGGCCAGTAGGGCCGAAGGTCCCGACCGGATTGCGGTCAGGTGACGACGCCGCACCCGCCGTGCGTGTGGGGAAGGATGGGCTGATGTCACTCGTGTTGGTCACGGGATCGTCGGGGCAGGTCGGTCGCGCCGTGGCGGCGTCGCTCGAGACGGCCGGCAGATCCGTCCGGCGCTTCGACCTCGTCGACGGCGACGACCTGCGAGACGCCGCCGCCGTGCGCGCCGCGACGCGCGGCTGCGACGCGATCGTCCACGCCGGCGCGATCGCCCACGACCGTGCGGGGACGCCCGACGACATCGTGGCGACGAACGTCCTCGGCACGTGGCACGTCCTGTCGGGTGCCGAGCAGCACGGTGTCGGCAGGATCGTCGTCTTCTCGTCCGCGCAGGTGTTCGGGTTCGCCGAGGGCGAGGGCGAGCCGGTGTCGCTGCCGGTCGACGACGACCACCCCTTGCTCGCCTCGCGCCCGTACGGCATGTCGAAGCGGCTGGTCGAGCAGATGTGCGACGCATGGACCACCCGCACCCGCATCACGACGATCGTGCTGCGCCCGGTGATGATCCTCGACGACGAGGCGCTCGGGCACGTCAGCGAGGATCAGGCGGAGCTCGGCGCGTTCGTGCATCTCGACGACGTCGCGGCCGCGGTCGAGCTGGCGCTGGCTGCCGGCATCGAGGGCCACGTCCGCATGACCCTGTGCGGCCCGGGCCGCTTCGACACCGCGCGCGCCCGCCGGTTGCTGGGATGGCAGCCGTCGCGGTCGTGGACGCGGTGACCGCTCGGCACGTGGGATCGACACCGCCGATCGGCACGACCCGGCGATCCGAGCGCTACACGACCACGTTGACCATGCGGCCGGGCACGACGATGACCTTCTTGGGCGTCTTGCCGTCGACGGCCGCCGCGACCTTCGCGTCGGCGAGCGCGGCCGCCTCGACCGTGGCGGCGTCGGCGTCGGCGGCGACCGTGATGTGGCCGCGCACCTTGCCGTTGACCTGCACCGGGTACTCGACGGTGTCGTCGACCAGGTAGCGCTCGTCGGCGACCGGGAAGTCGGCGTAGGTCAGGGTGTCGTCGTGGCCGAGCTTGCGCCACAGCTCCTCGGCGAAGTGCGGGACGAGCGGTGCCGCCATGAGCACCATCGGCTCGGCGACGGCGCGGGGCGTCACGTCGAGTTTGGTGACGGCGTTGTTCAGCTCGATCAGCTTCGCGATGGCGGTGTTGAAGCGGAGCCCGTCCATCTCGGTTCGGACGGCGTCGATCGTCCGGTGCAGCAGCCGAGTGGTCGCCTCGTCGACGTCGCCGTCGGCGACGGTGCACTCGCCGGTGTGCTCGTCGACCATGTTGCGCCACAGCCGCTGCAGGAATCGGAACATGCCGACCACGTCGTCGGGCTCCCACGGGCGGTCGCGGTCGAGCGGCCCGGCCGCCATCTCGTAGAGCCGCAGCGTGTCGGCCGAGTACTGCGAGCAGAACTCGTCGGGCGTGACTGAGTTCTTCTTGCTCTTGCCCATCGCGCCCCACTCGCGGGTGACGGGCTCGTCGTCGTGGAAGAACTGGCCGTCGCGCTCGACCACCTCGTCGGCGGGCACCCAGATCTTCCGGGCGTCCTGGTAGGCGTAGGTCTGCACGTACCCCTGGTTGAACAGCCGGTAGTACGGCTCCGTGGACGAGACGTGCCCGAGGTCGTAGAGCACCTTGTGCCAGAACCGCGAGTACAGCAGGTGCAGCACTGCGTGCTCGACGCCGCCGACGTAGAGGTCGACACCGCCCGGGTGGTCGGGCCGTACGTCGGGCCGCGGGCCCGTCCAGTACTGCTCGACCGCGGGGTCGACCAGCGCGTTCTCGTTGGTCGGGTCGCAGTAGCGCATCTGGTACCAGCACGAACCGGCCCACTGGGGCATCACGTTGGTGTCGCGCCGGTAGGGCTGCAGGCCGTCGCCGAGGTCGAGCTCGACCTCGACCCACTCGGGCAGCCGGTCGAGCGGGCTCTCGGGGTTCGAGAACTCGTCGTCGGGATCGAAGGTGCGCGGCGAGAAGCTGTCGGTGTCGGGCAGCTCGACCGGCAACATGTCGTCGGGCAGCGTGTGCGGGAAGCCGTCGACGTCGTAGACGATCGGGAAGGGCTCGCCCCAGTAGCGCTGCCGGCTGAACAGCCAGTCGCGCAGCTTGTAGGTGATCGCCGACTCGCCGCGGCCGTTCGCCTCGAGCCAGGCATTGGTCATCTTGATGCCATCGGTCTTGTTGTCGACGCCGTCGAGGTCGAGGGTGTCGTTCGCGGAGTTGACGTACGGGGCGTCGCCGACGAACGCCACCTGCCAGTTGGAGGTGTCGAGCGCATCGGGCGAGTGGGGGTCGACGCCCTGGTCCTCCAACCACGCGGCCGGCGGGCGTTGGATGGCGGGGATGTCGAGGCCGAACTTGCGGGCGAACTCGAAGTCGCGCTGGTCGCCGCACGGCACGGCCATGATCGCCCCGGTGCCGTAGCCCATCAGCACGTAGTCGGCGATCCAGATCGGGATGCGGTCGCCGTTGACGGGGTTGATCGCGTGGGCCCCCGTGAAGACGCCGGTCTTCTCGCGGGTCTCGTCCTGGCGATCGATCTCTTTCTTCGCCGTTGCGTCCCGCCGGTATGCCGCGACGACCTCGGCCTGCTCGGCCGTGGTCAGCGTCTCGACGTACGGATGCTCGGGGGCCAACACCATGAACGTCGCGCCGAACAGCGTGTCGGGTCGGGTGGTGAACACGGTGATGTCGCCCGCATCCGAACCGAAGTCGACGTTGGCGCCGGTGGAGCGGCCGATCCAGTTGCGCTGCATGGTCTTGATCGCGTCGCTCCAGTCGAGCGCGTCGAGATCGTCGAGCAGCCGGTCCGCGTAGGCGGTGATCCGCATCATCCACTGGTGCATGCTGCGCTTGAACACCGGGAAGTTGCCGCGATCGCTGCGACCGTCGGCGGTGACCTCCTCGTTGGCGACGACCGTGCCGAGCCCGGGGCACCAGTTGACCGGTGCCTCGCTGACGTACGCCAGCCGGTGGTCGTCGACGAGGCGTTTGCGCTCGCTCGCGTCGAGCTCGGCCCACGGGCGGCCGTCGGGTGTCGCCCGGGAGCCCGACTCGAACTCGGCGATCAGCTCGGCGATCGGGCGCGCCCGATCTTGCTCGGCGTCGTACCACGCGTTGAAGATCTGGCCGAAGATCCACTGCGTCCAGCGGTAGTAGCCGGGGTCGGTGGTGGCGACGCTGCGGCGCTGGTCGTGCCCCAGCCCGAGGCGGCGGAGCTGGCGCCGGTAGTTGGCGACGTTCTGGGCGGTGGTGACCGCAGGGTGCTGACCGGTCTCGACGGCGAACTGCTCGGCCGGCAGCCCGAACGCGTCGAACCCCATCGTGTGCAACACGTTGTGGCCGGTCATCCGCTTGAACCGGGCGTAGACGTCGGTGCCGATGAACCC